>JAAYUP010000231.1 GCA_012517635.1 Candidatus Atribacter alterifermentans | reverse complement strand
TTACAGTCAATCGCTACCAGCGAACTCACCGCATCAACTAAATACAGAACATTATGTTTTTGGCAAACTTCACCAATTGATTTAAGATCCGAGTAAACTCCGGTGGATGTTTCGTTATGGGTAATAAAAACGCCTTTTACGTCTTTTCCAGCTTCACTACTAAGGAGGAGGTCGATGTCCTGTGCTGTAACCGCTTTCCCCCACTCACCTCCTAAGCGAATGGGTTGCAGCCCAAATATTTCAGCGATTTTCGCCCATCGGCTCCCAAATTCTCCTATAATCCCAAATGCAACCTTATCGCCAGGAGAAAAGAAATTAACAATAGCTCCTTCCATGGCTCCGGTTCCTGCCCCAGGGAAGACTAAAACGTCATTTTGGGTTTGGAATACATATTGGAGTTTCTCGGTAATATCCTTCAAGAGAGCTCCAAAAGCTGGAACTCGGTGGTGTATTATCTCCTGAGCCATAGCCAAAGAGACCTGTGATGGAATTTGGGTTGGCCCTGGTGTCATTAAAAAGGATGATTTCATAATCTTACCTCCTTACTTAGCTCGAATTAAATGATGTGAAAAACAACAAATAAGAACAAAAAAGCCCTCACCCATAGGGGCGAGAGCCTGCTCGCGGTGCCACCCTTTTCAGTGGAATACCACCCTCAATATCCTAACGTATTTCACGGTGAGAATTTCTATTTTTCCCACGGCTCCAGGGCGGATTCAAGGAATAAAAACGCCGGTTCGCATCAACCACCGGTTTTCTGATGTTTCTCCTTTCCCTTACTACTCCCCTTCATCGCCATTTTCTCTATTCACTTTTGCCGATAATATAGCACACGCAATTGAAAAGTCAATAGGAATTGAAGATTTGTCTAACCTAAAACCTATTGCATTGCTTCTATAATTTTTTCTAAATTATCCTTCATCGTTTCCAAAAAAGGAACATTGGGATATGATCCAAGGGGGTCAAGGATAATAACCTTCACTCCTGTTTCTTGTGATAAAATCTGTGCCGTTTTCTGATTTAATTGGGGTTCGGCAAAAATGACTGGGTTCTCTGAAATTTTTAAGTCATCAATGAGGGATTTGATCTTCTTTGGAGATGGTTCTTCTCCAGGTTTTTCCTCAATAACACCTATTTGGACAAGGTTGTAATCCCGTGCTAAATAACTCCAGGCTGAGTGTTGTGCAATAAAATGACGGGTTTTTAAATTTTTTACTTTTTCACCAAACCATCGATCCAATTGCTGGCATTGTTCTTTATAGGATTGAGCATTTTTTAAATAAATTTCTTTATTATCGGGATCAACCTTTATTATTGCTTCGGCTACCGATTCAGCTAAAATTGAAAGATTCCGCAATGAAACCCATACATGAGGGTTCCCAAATTGATGCTCATGATCATTTTCCTCTGGATCGTCTAAAACTTCAATCTTTTTCCCCAATTCCAAGAGTTCAAGGTTATTCCTTACTGCTTGAGCCATATCATAGGCAAACATTTCAAGACCTAAACCAACAATGAAAAATAAATCAGCTTGTTCAAGTTTTTTTATATCTGACGGTTTTGGATCAAAGGTGTGTGGGCTCACACCATTCGGGACCAGGAGATGAACACTGACTCTTTCACTTCCCACTTGAGTTACCAAGTCGGCTAAAGGAGAAATTGAAGCTACTATTTGAATTGGGTTTTCCTGTGCTTCTATATATTGATTTCCTTTAAAAACAAGATTTAATGAACATAATAAAAAGAAAATGAGTAAAAAAATCTTCATTTTCATTGCCATACCTCCATGAGTTATGCTACTTTTTCAGTTTTTCATCTTCTAACGAAATATTGTCAACCTATCTTCTCTTAACCCATCTTCAATCCATCGCAAGTGAGAATTAACCATCGGTTGAGGAAATTGTGAAACCGAATAGAAACCGGATTCTAAAATTTCGGATTGATTGTTTCTCAAATCACCCTCTTTTGCCTCACAAAAAAAACAAACGGTAACAAACTGAATGGTTTCTCCAGAACTATAACTCAATACTTGATCCGAAGGGTGAGAATAGAGACCCACCAAATACTTTACTCTTATTTTAAGATTTAATTCTTCTTTTATTTCACGAACAACCGCTTCTTCAAGAGTTTCTCCTCGTTCCACTTTACCAGTTGGCAGTGCCCAATAGGAATTATCTTTTCTTTTAATCAATAAAACCTGTTTATTCTTACTAATAATAAAAGCGGCAACAGCTATTTCTATCTTTTCCGGCCAGGGAAAATCCGGTTTTTGCCAGAGATTCAGCTGGAATGATTCCTCAAAAAGCTGAAAAAGATTATTGACTTGTCCGTCAGGAACACGATAATCTCGTAAAGTGGGATACTGAATCGACTGAGTTGAAACTAAAACCGCTGGAATATTCACCTGGTGTGCTCCTAAAATATCAATTTCCGGACTATCACCAATCATAATTGTTCTTGTTTCAGGGGAATAACCATTTTGGGCAATCTGAAAAATGAACGATGACGGTTTCCCAATAATAAAAGCTTTCTGCCCAGTAACGTTTTCGATTAATCTCACTATTGAACCGGTCGCCGGTTGTCTTCCCTGTGGAGTTGGATATGAAATATCACCATTGGTAGCAATAAAAGCAACTCCCCGTTCAACATAGTGAATAGCTTGTTGGATCTCTTTTAATTTTAAGTCTTCATTAAATCCTATGACAATTGCTTCAGGGGAATCATCAACAAGGGTGACTCCCATTTCAGTGATTTCTCTTTTTAAAGCATCAGTTCCCACAACCAATACTTTCGATGCTTTCATTTTCTGTAAATAGGAGGCTGCGCACCAAGAAGCGGTAATGATATCTTCCTTATCCAAAAAAACATTCATTCTTGATAGTTTTTCTTGGATTTCTTCCCGAGAAAAACGTGAATCGTTGGTTAGAATTCTAACGCCATTCCCTCGTTTTTGTAACCAACTTATGACTTCGGCTGCACCTAAGCAAGGTTGGTCTCCAATATAGATTACCCCATCCGCATCAAACAAAAAAAGCTCAAAATCATCAATAAACATACAACCTCCAGAAAGGTGAAATAAAGTTTGTCCTTATTTTTAATCAATTCTTTATTGATCAAAAAAGGACTTTTCTGTAATTATTTAGACAATAGCCCAACAATTTTTAGGTCTTTCCTTATTCAAAGGAATAACTCCTAAGAGTTTTTAAGTGTTTTTCAATATTTTCCTCAACCCTTTGATAATGGTCTTCTCGACAATCAAAAAGGAAGTGATAAAGCTCTTTTCGATATTCTTTTAGAATCGACCCATAGGAAATATGAAGGAGCTGTCGGACTGAGTCATTCTTCAAAAAATCCTGGAGCTTTTTATCCGGTATATATTCTAAATCAGCTGGTATTTCATTAATTTTGAATGAAACCTGATAGTCTCTGCAATTATCAGAATAATTCTCCCAGCTCAAAGTGTAAATTTTTCGAAATAATTCTGGATTAAAAACAGAAACCACTTCTAAAGCCTTAAGCCATGATGTTCCGGAAGTTTTAATATGAAAAAGTCCATGAGTTTCTTGAAAAAAGGTGGGATAAATCATCATCTTGTCGCTTCCAGAATGAAGGCTCAAACGATAACCACCAATATTTTCGGCAATCAAAACCTGTCCCCTGAGATTTTCCCGAAATTGATTTATATCTCCTCGATAATCAACGCCTTTTTCAAAAGATCCAGGAAATTTCAATGCCAAACTTTGAAAATCAACACCTCTTCGATGAAGCTCTTCTGATAAGAAAAAATGTGTTTCGTTCGAAGTGAGAACTTCGCCTTCATCTAAAGAAATTTCGAGGTCATAATTGGTTAATCGCTCATCAAGAATGCTATTCATTTGTTCAATAAAACCAAGGACCGGATATAAGGAAAGAACGATTCGGAGTAAATTTTCTTCATTGAAAATGACTTGAAAACCGTCACCCAGAGAATAACTTCGACCTAAATATCTTTTCAATAAATCCAGTTGATCGGGATTCATTTTTTGATAGGCTTGATTTAAATCCCTTTCCGATTGGAACAAGAACTCTTTTTCAATATGCTCGCTCACATCCAGAGTATAAAAGCTATATCCACTATTTATTGCCTGTTGCAAAAAATATTCGTCTTTGATATGGTCAGCATCGGCACCAAACCTCCCCCGATATCCACTTGCAAAAGCTCCCCAGGCAGCGTCGAGCAATACCGATTGAAAGGTTCGTTCAGTTTTTTTCAATTCCCTTGGTGATTGCTGAGCAATAATCGGAAAAACTTCATATTTTTTTAAAACATTTAAATGAGCTGCGGATACTAACCCCAACCGGTCTCCGGTACCAAAAGAAGGTTTAACCCCGCATGTTTCCGGTTTAAGAGAAAGGATTTCTTGTGACAAAAGTTGATAATTCTCGAAACTATAAGGATAGATGGTAAAGGAAAAATTATTATAGAATTTTTGATTTTCGATCCAGGGATCCTTGAATATTGGAGTCTTTTCCAAGCTCCACACACCTAAGTATTTCTCTTCAGGACCCATCACCGGGATCAATTTTGAGTTATAAGGTTGATATTCCCAAACCAAAGAAATAATTTGTAAAATCTTATTTCTCTCTTCAGCGATCTTTTTTACCAGATCAGAAGCAATTTGGATCAAAGTTTAATCCTCCTCATATTAACCATTTATCACATTTTCACTATGATTTTTAACTCTTCATTTTTTGAGTTTTCAGCCCGATCTAAAGCAAAATCAATTGAACTGAAAGGATATTCACGGGTAATAAAGTCTGAGGGATACACTTGATGGGTTGGGATCAGTTCCAACGCACGTATAAAATCTTCTCGGGAATAGGTGCGAGATGCAGTGAGTACTTTTTCTTGAGAAAAAATCTTTAATACATCAATATTTCGTTTCTCTCCTGAAGGAACCGCCACCAATACCAATTTTCCGGCTGGTTTTAATAAATCCAGAGCAATATCGAGAGTCTCATCATTTCCGACAACATCAAAAACACTATCATATTTCCCAGCGTAATACTGATTTTTACTCAGTTCTCTTAAATCATGTTGAGAACTGTTGATTACATCTTGAGCGCCCAATAGAAGCGATCGTTCTAATCTTTCAGCAATCACATCAATAACGGTTATTGATTTAGCTCCCAAAACCTTGGCTACTTTTAAAATGACCGATCCGATTATTCCTCCACCGATAATAGCAATAGAATCCTTTGGGTTCGTCCCATTGATTCGATTGGCGTGAACCCCAACTGCCAATGGCTCAGAAAATACCGCTTGATTTGGTTGAATCGGTTCTTCAAAAGGAATTAAATTTTTGGCTTTGACCAAGACGTATTCGGCAAATCCTCCATTCATATGAACACCATATAATTTAACTTTTCGACAACGGTTGACATTCCCCAATCGACAGGATTCGCATTCTCCGCATCCAACTACCGGCATGACAGCTGCGAGTTGACCAGTTTGGAAAGAAGCATCTTTTGATTCAACAACCTCTCCGACAAACTCATGACCAGGAATGAGTGGATAACTGGCAAAAGGATTTCGCCCATGAACAATGGATAAATCAGAACCACAAATGCCGGCATATAAAACTCTCAACTTGACTTCCCCAATTTCTGGCTCGCCTATCTCTACGTCTTCTAAAGAAAACTGTTTTGGTCCCCGACAGACGAAAGCTTTCATTTTACTTTTCATGAAATTTAGCCTCCATGGCTTATTGATTTGGGCTCTCTTTCCTAATGTAATACCACAAAATCCAACCGATAAAAAGGAGAACGGGAGGCGTTGTGATTTGGACTAAGGTTAAAAAGCCAATACCGAGGGAATCATTAATATAGAGCGGATAAACCAAGGGCATTTCCCGAATGGTTTCTTCTACTCCGGCACGTAATACCTGATGATAAAACAAAAAAGACCAGAATAGATGCCCATCAGGCAAATTCTTTTTGCTGATTACAAAGTGACGAAGGAGCAAGGCCAGATTAATACCGGCAGCAATTAACTGAGCAGGCCAGCGACCAAAATAAAAACTGGTCATCCTTCCAATATTTTCTACGTTAGGTATATTCGCCAACCGAATCAAAAAGTATCCTAAAGCAATCGCTGGGACGCATAAATCGGCAACTTGGTTAAAGCTTATTTTTGCCCGATACCTTAAATATAAATAAGCGGCTACAACACCGCCAATCAAACCACCATGCCAAGCCAGTCCACCTTCGTAGGTTTTCAGTATTCGAATGGGTTCTTCCCAAAACCAGTTAGGATGATTGGCCGCTACATACATGAGACGAGCTCCTACTATTCCAAATACCATCACTAATAAGCTCATCACCACCAGATGATCCTGGTTTAATCCTTTGGATTTCCCTCTGGTAACTAAATACCAAACCCCAAATAGCAAAGCACCAGCCATCGCTATGCCATACAAACGAACTTCTAATGGGCCAATGGTAAAAACAACCGGGTCTATTTTCATTGTTTTGTGTTTTTTCTCCTAAATTCTATTGGAATTTTTCAATAATATTTTTTCTCTCGTCATCCACAATAAGTTTATCAAGAAAGAAAGCTATTAAGAATACTCCTAAAAATGACATGGCATAACGACTTATAGCAAAGCGAAGCCCTAAACTTTGAATTTCAAAGAGGAGCATAGGAATTTTCATTGTCGACCAGGCACCAATAAATATGAATATATTCCTTAAGCTGGTTCCCTTTCGAAGCATAACTTCTGCAATAGGGAAAGCTGCATAGAGTGGACCAGCCGCCAGGGCTCCTAAGGCTATTGATATGCCCGTTCCTTTCAACCCGGAACGATCACCCAGATGACGGGTCACTTTTTCGCGAGGGATCCAAACATCAAATAAACCTACTAAAATGAATATCGGCGGAATAATACCAAGCATAAACAGGATATTATCAAATACCACGCGATAAACCCGTAATCCCTCTTGAGGAAGCCAATAATAAAGCAAAAGGCTGATAATTCCAATAATATATAACCCTCGAAAACTTTTCCAAGATAATTTTTTCAAATCCTTACCACCATCCATACCACATATCCAACTAAAAAGGAAAAAAAATAGGCCATAATATTTCTTCCCATCGTTGCTTTCCACCCAAAAAAACTGGCTTCCAAGGGTGCAGTTATAATGCCTACCATCATTAAGGTTGAAATGAATACCGCCATCTGGGCAATCCCTGCTCCATTTTCAAGAAGCATTTTTGCCATGGGAAAGGCAACAAACCCTGGTATTAGGGTAATTGCTCCCACGATTGATGAGATGAGAAATCCAAGAAATCCACTTTTTTCACCAATATATAAGGCGATGGTTTTTTCGGGGATGAAAACCACTATAAACCCCAAAAGAAATATTATGGTTAAAAAGGGTGGTAATAAAACAATGAAGCTTTTCCAGACTTTGAGGAGAGCTTCAACTGTCTTTTTCCTATCTTTAAAAAAAGAAATCCCAAGAAGACTCAACACAATAACATAGAAAATGAGGGTTGATAGATCCATTCCCTTGCCTTCTTCCAGCGATTGTTTATTAAAAACCGAAGCTCAATCTAAATGATTTTAGTATATCAAATTCATTTTCGATTCGATTCTTTTTTTGGAAATCAAATCTGTTGCAATCGAGCTTTCTATAAACTTATCCTATAAATATTGTGAACTGAATATTTAGATTCTGAATAACGAATTATGAAATGGAAAAAAATTAAAAATCTCTAATATTCACTTTGAAAGGAAGAAGCAAAATATTGGAAAACTAATTTTCCATGCCGACAGCAAAATTTTTTCATTATTTAGCACTGATTGCCGTTCAAGTTATTAATTATTGAATGATTACCGGTAAATCTTGATTCCCCATTCTTAACCCACTTTCAGGGTCATACAGCAATGACAACGCTCGAGTTTCCAACGGTGAAGACTTAATCGCTAAACGTAATAATCGCCCAACTTCCGGGTCACCATCTTCAGCAGGGCGAAAAGCATCAACTTCAGCTAATGATGCAATAAATAGTATTAATCCTTTCCCCCCACTCTGAGCATATTTTGTTAATTCTTTGATATGTCTTTGCCCACGTGTTGAAGGACAATCAGGGTAGGTGGCAAATCGACCTTGTCGATAGACTGCACTTTTTATTTCCAAAAACATAGTTTCACCATGTGAATCCCGAAACCAATAATCAAGAACACTTTCACCTAAGCGGGGATTTCTTTTGAGAAGAGTATATCCCTCTAACCAGGGGATATATTTTTTTTGTACTGCCATTTCAAATGCTCTCATTTGAAAATAGGTATCGATAAAAGCCCATCCATAATCATCTTGGATTGCTATTAGTTTTCCAGCGGTTTTTCCATGAGGATTGGAAATACAAACCGCCTTTCGTCTCGGGACCATTAATTCCAATAATCTTCCAGGATTATTAGTAGCGACCTGCCGAGATTTTCCGTCACCAAAGTCAACCTGGACTACGAACCGATTCATTCTTTTTTCAATAAAAACATAAAACCAATCATGAAAATCAATAAGAGGCTTATGTATCAAATGTGATTTAACAATTGCATTGTTCATCGATCGCTTCAAGAACCTCTTCAATATGTTGAGCAACTTTTACTTTTTTCCAATCTTTAACTATAAATCCTTGGGGATTAACTAAAAAGGTCGTCCGCGCCGCTGTACCGGTGACTCCAAGAATCCCAAGGTTTTTTGACAAACTTCCATTATCGCTTAAAAGGATATGCTTCAAATTATATTTTTTGGCAAATTTTTTATGACTGTCCACCGATTGAGTACTCACACCAACAACTTCTACTCCTTTTGAACGAATTTCCTCCAACTTTTCAGTAAATGCAATTGCTTCCTTGGTGCAACCAGGGGTTGCATCTCGAGGATAAAAGTAAAATATCACCCATTTTCCCTGAAAATTATTTAAGGAAAACACTTCCTCCCTTTGGGTTTCAGGAATATAACCCGTGAGTTGAAAATCAGGAAACTTCAGCTTTTCATTCATGTTTTTAACCTCCCGTAAACCAATGTCATATTTTTCTATCTCATCCATGCTTAATAATAAAATAACCAAGAATTCTAAAAATTCTTCCTTATTTGTTATTAAAACACGAGAAGTAAATTTCAAAGAATTTAAAAAACCTGAGATGAGGGCTTTTAATTTAAAAAAATTGAATTTAAATTATTGATAAAATAAAACCAGGTTTCCCAATGTTTAATAATGAAGACGTGTGAAATTTCGAGGTTAAAACAACATGGAAATTCAAGGACAAGTTGAAAGAATAACATACCATAACGAAGAAAACGGGTATACCATAGCCCGGATGAAAGTTCCTGGAAACCGGGAACTCATTACTATTGTTGGCAATGTATTATCCATAATTCCTGGAGAGATTTTAAAACTTCGAGGTGAATGGAAAAATCATCCAAAATATGGTGAACAATTTCTAATCGAATCTTATCAATCTGTTACCCCAGCATCAGTAAAAGGTGTTGAGAAATATTTAGGTTCCGGTCTCATCAAGGGCATTGGTCCAATCATGGCCAAAAGACTAGTGAATAAGTTTGGAACCAATACATTGAAAATTATCGAAAAGGATATTCAAAAATTACAAGAGGTGGAAGGCATTGGAGCTAAGCGAATAGCAATGATCAAAAAAGCTTGGGATGAACAAAAGGATATCCGAAATGTGATGATTTTTCTTCAGGAACACGGGGTAAGCCCATCTTATGCAGTAAAAATATATAAACAATACGGACAGAACTCGATTAAAACCGTTCAAGAAAATCCCTATCGTTTAGCAACTGATATTTTCGGAATCGGTTTTATTACCGCTGATCGAATTGCCCAAAAATTAGGCCTTCCCAAGGATGCTCCGGCACGAATTGAAGCTGGTATCCTTTATACACTGAACAAATTTGCTGAAAATGGTCATGTTTACGTTCCAACCTCGGATCTCTTATCAAAATGTCAAGAAATCCTTGATGTCGAAGAAAATGAAGCCAAAAAAGCCCTTTTTTATTTATCTCAGCAAAATTCGGTATTTATTGAAAAAATATCCGATCATGAAGAGGGAGTCTATCTGACTCCATTTCATGTTGCTGAAACCGGAATCGTAACAATGTTAAAAGCGCTTATCAAATTTCCCAAAACTATTCCGTTGTTTGGGCTGGGGAAAACCGACCAAATTGTATCTAAAGAGTTAGGCATTAACTTAGATGAAAGTCAACAGCAGGCTTTACATGCTGCTTTATCTGAAAAAGTACTTGTCATAACCGGTGGACCGGGTACTGGGAAAACAACTCTGATTAAAGCTATAATTTGTCTATACAAAAAAATGGGTTATCAAATACTTTTAGCTGCACCTACCGGTCGCGCTGCCAAGCGAATGACTGAGGCGACTGGATTTGAAGCGAAAACTCTTCATCGTCTATTGGAGTATTCTCCTAAAGATAACCAGTTTAAGAAAAATCATGAAAATCCTTTGAATGCTGATGTACTCATTATTGATGAAACCTCGATGATCGATACGATTTTAATGTTTCATTTTCTCAAAGCGATACCCCCAAATGCCACTCTCATTTTAGTTGGAGATGTTGACCAACTTCCTTCAGTAGGGGCTGGAAATTTACTTCATGATTTGATTGAATCTGAAGTAATCCCTACTGTCCGACTCACTAAAATTTTTCGACAAGCGCAAGACAGTTTAATTATTTTGAATGCTCACCGAATTAATCATGGTCAATTCCCCATTCTTGACTTCTCGCCTGGTAAACTTCAGGATTTTTATTTCTTTCCTTGCAATGAGCCGGAAAAGGCTTTGCAAATTATTTTGGATCTCTGTTGTCACCGAATTCCCAAAACTTTTGGGTTCCACCCTTTAGAACATATTCAAGTTCTTTCGCCTATGCACCGTGGTTTAGTAGGGGCAGCAAATCTCAACATTGAGTTACAAAAAAGTCTAAATCCCTCATCCAAAACTGAAATTAATCGAGGTGGAAATTGTTTTCGAATAGGGGACAAGGTGATGCAAATTCGGAATAATTACAATAAAGACATATATAATGGGGATATTGGTAAAATAATCAAGATTGATCGTGAAATCCAAGAAATAACCATAAATTTCGATGGGAAAGAAGTGAATTATGAATTCTCCGAACTTGATGAAATCGTTTTGTCCTATGCAATTTCCATTCATAAATCTCAGGGAAGTGAATATCCAGCCATTGTCATTCCGTTACTCACCCAGCATTACATGATGTTGCAAAGAAATCTTCTCTATACGGCGATTACTCGTGGAAAAAAATTGGTGGTTTTAGTAGGTAATAAAAAAGCAATTGCAATTGCAGTTCGTAATAACCAACCACTTAAAAGATACACCCAATTAAAAACCCGACTTCAAGATTCTTTTAACTCAAACAAATAATTTAACTTGTATTCAATTCTGAAAATATCATCAAATGAATTCTTTAATCAGTCATTCTGGGCCCTTTTCCCTTCTCCTTTTTTCCCCCTCTCCCCCTCAGTATCTAAAGGCCGTGAGGATCTCATCTTTTCGATTCTTTTTTTATAAAAACTTTAAAGGATGAGATTCTCACGTCGCACAATACGCTCCTCAGAATGACTGATTGGGTGGATGAGATTGCCACGTCGCATAAAACGCTCCTTGCAATGACGGAGCAGGAAAAAAATTCAAACCCCTCTAACCCCATTTTCTTAAGGGGGAAATTGGTTCTTGAGTATATATTTTCATCCTCATTTGATGCAGCTTATGGCACGAGGGTCTATATTAAAATTGATGCAGAACTAAATCTTCTACCATGCGAATAATGAACGGATCATTAAAAGGATTCCGATTTTCTCGATAAACTTTTTCTACTGATTTAACCAAATTCTCCGGAATCACTAAATCTGGAACTTCTCGAAGGTATAAGGCATTTTCATAATATTGGTTGGCTATTTCGTAAATCATAACTTGACAGGAGGTGTAGGCATTCGCTTCACCAACGTTTATATTATTTTCTCCTAATGATTGGAATGGAAATACTTTTTTTATAATAACTCCATCTTTCACAGCCTCCAGAAGGTAATAAGGACTCTTAAAATTTTGAGCAATCCACTTCCCTTCTTGGTTGGTTTCAGTCAAAATGACATCGCCTTCACTTCCAAACAGAACAACTTTGGCAGTTGCAAAGGGTTCGACTATTGAATCTCCATTATTATTAAGAGATGAGGGTATCATAATCAAACCTATACAAGAAATATTTTTTTCTAATTTATTTTGGTCTGGAAACATACAACAGCCAGACAACAAAAGGATCATAAGCAATATTGTCCCTTTAAGTAATAAAAAAAACAATTTTTTAAACAATATCTCCATCCTCCAATATAGAATAACTCTATAAAAATTCCTAATTGTTTTCTATAGGAAAATGATCCTATTTTTACAGCCATTATGACTATATTACCTATCCTATCCTGAAAATACACGGG
>JAAYUP010000230.1 GCA_012517635.1 Candidatus Atribacter alterifermentans | reverse complement strand
CTCCACGGAGGGGAAATGTTCAATTCATTCCCCCATTGAGGGGGGATTCATTTGGAATATTTTCAGGATAGAAGGAAACAATAAATAAAATTATTCAACAAGAAATTAAAAAAGGAAAAGGAGGGAATTAAAATGATATTGAAAAGACACATTTTGATAAGAATAATTCTGATTGCCTTCATGATTGTTTCCTTTTCCATTCCAGGGTTTTCTTATAACAATGATAACCGGTCCCGAACTATGGAAGGCGGTCCCCATCGAACAATTAATTATTATGCCATTCAGTTATTTTTAAGTAAGAGTAGAAATGATCCTATTTTTAATAAATATGATTTTACCAATGGAAGCGACTTGTCCGGAATAACAATAATAAAACCAGGTGATTGGAAAGAAGACATCATTTCGGGTGAAAGAGAAGGAAAGTGGTATCAATGGGTAATAGAAGGTGGTTACACTGCTGATGAACCGGAAAGATACATGTCCCTCCGTCATTTTTATGACCCATTAGGTGCGAATCAAGGAGCAAACTATCTTACTGATCATGTCGATGAATTTTTAACGTCAATTGTTATGGGAACGAATCCCAAAATGGATGCGAAATGGTGGGGGGCACTGCATTCACCTTATTCAATTGAAAAAGGAAAGGAATTTATGACTTTAGCCTTTTCGTCTGCGAATTTGCAAGAAAAGGAAAAACTATTCGCAGCCGCTTGGAGGTCATTGGGTGAAACCATGCATTTATTAGCCGATATGACAGTTCCTGCCCATGTTCGCAATGATTCCCATCCTGGAGTTGAGTGGACACAGTATATCACCGATAAATATCGGGCTGATCCTTATGAAGAATTTGTCGATCAAAAGGTTGTTGAAAATTGTTTATGTTCTCCGGACCCAGAATTGGTTGAAGCAATTAATAAAATACCCAAAAATGAAGATGGTTTTTTAAGGGTTTTAAATCTGTTTGACTGTGTAGCTGGTTACACGAATCGAAAATTCTTTTCACTTGATACCATAGCCGGTATTGAAAAAGCATTAGGGCAAAGGATAACAAACAGCAATGGAATGCCTGAATATCCCTTGCCACGTTTGGAAGATCTTGAAACGGATGAAGAAGGGTATTATTACCAAAATGATTATTTAGGGAAACTTTATTTAGTAAGGATGCTTTATCAACAAAAATTATCGTTAACCGGTAAATTGAACCTTATTCCAAAACCAGAAATTGATGATAAATGCTCTCTGAGTCAAGCTAAGCGTTTAATACCGGCGGCTATATATGCCAATGAGCAATTAATTGAATGGTTTATACCCAAGATCGAAGTAATAATTGATTCTTTTGTTCTCAATGAAGCAGGAACAGCTGGAAGGGAAGGTGTTATTAAAGGTCGGATAGTTCATATTCCGTCAGGTATGTACGATCAGCCCCTTTGGTTTACCATGCCGACCGATGGAATGATTAGTATGAAGATGAATGGAGAAATTTTTGAAACTCAACCAGGATCTATTTCAATCAGAAATGGAGTCATCGAAGGGAAGGTTCACTCATTACCTCCCGGACCGATCAAAGATATGAGCTTGCTGGTGGATATAGGTGGAATTGTGGTTTCATCCTCCGATTTAAAAATTTACAATCTGCAACTCCATCCCGAAAAATTAGATGGCTTAAGTAAAAAGAAATACGGATTTTACGTTCAATCGGATAATCCACCCTCTTGGGTGAGTTATGTCTGGAACTTTGGTGATGGAAGAGTCGAAGAGACTGATAGCACGTCAATTGCCCATACCTATGAATCGGAAGGTGAATATCAAATCCAAGTTCAAATGAAAGATGCCAATACTGGGAAAATTCTTGCTACGGCGAATGGGAAAGCCTATATTTCACCTCAAGAAGAAAATGATATTCCCGACACGATTGTATCTTCTACCCCTGAGCCAACTTTAATGATTGATTCAGTTTTGATTGAAGAGACGCCTCCTCCAAACCGAATCACTCCTGCTCCGACGCCTGATGAAGAAGCACATCGACAACAAGTCCTTGCCGAATACCGATCAATTTATCCTGGTTATTTATCCTGGTTTCATAAGATTGGTCGTGTTGAGGTTATTGCCAATGCCGAAGAAGTCG
>JAAYUP010000229.1 GCA_012517635.1 Candidatus Atribacter alterifermentans | reverse complement strand
TATGCCTTCTTTATTCTTCAACGGGTTTAATGCTTTTTTTTGACAGCGTAACGAGCTTCAAAAAAGAGAGCATGAGCTTAAAAACATTGCTTATGGTGGTATCTATTGAAAATATAAAAAAAAGAGTATAATGAAAAACACTCAAAAACTCTTACTTAGCTCACACAGCAATTTCTATGCTGTTTCTAACCTGCCAAGAAAAATACTCTTTTGATTAAATCTTTTTTTCAAGGAGGAGGAAGAAATGAAAAGGAGTCCAACAAGGAGTAAAATATTCCTTTTTGCCATCCTCAGCTTGTTTATTGGTGGATTGATGCTCATAGTAGCTGGTTGCCCAGGAGAAATTGACCCCTGTTCTATTGATAACACCAAGTTTTGCGCCGTTATTAAAGAATATGCTCCCGCTTCGGTTCAAGCCGGACTCGAAGATTGTCACAATAATTTAACTATTTGCGATGGAGAAGAAATCGTGTTGTTTTGGAAAGCTGATGCTTCTTTAACCAGCAATGTCCATGTCATTGGACCCGGGGGAGAAGTGTTTGACTTTCCCATTTCAGAAGGTCATGCAACTGTAACACCTCACGTTTCAGGAAAGTGGGAAGCAGTATTTTCCGGAAAATGCAGGTTTACTAAGTCCATTAATGTTCGGGTTATTAAGGGGCCAGAGCCTTATACTATAGTTGCTAATGGGAACATCGATGTTGGATTCGTCTGTAATATCAATCCAAAAGCTGTGGACAAGGATTTGATTATAATTGCAATTCGATCTGGCTCGAGAGGACAGAATGAATGTCATTTGAACCTGCCCGTTCTCGGAAACATATCCACTGCGTTTTTGGAGCTATCGGTAGACGGGAACATATCCACCAATCGTACCGTTTATGAAAAGGGCACTCTTGCTAGGAGGGCCCTCAATAATAAACATTAATGTAATTAATAGTCTTTTTTCTTTACTGGAATCCAGATTTCGCTTCGATACTTTGGATTTCCAGTGTCTGGACTCTCGTTCCACAAAATTTCAGGACCTTCAACTGCCTCATACCCTGAAGACGGAAACCACTCTGAGTATATCCTTCCCCATACATTTTGAAGTGTTTCCGGGAAGGGTCCAATGGATTCGAAAACTGCCCAGGTACTGGCTTCTATTTTTAATACATCAAGTTCTGCTGTTTCATCACTTGAAGTTGCTACACCGATGTAATGATCTAGTTCTCCTCTTTCTTCCATTCTTCCTTCCGAGAAATTAGTGGAAGCACTAATAATACCAGTTGGTTCTACATTTGAAATTGCTTTTAATTGTTTAATAACCTCCGGGGTTAAAAGTTCAGTCATTTTTGCAATCTCTGGATTAACACCTTTAAAAATAACTGGAACTCTCTTCTTAAATCCTACTAACTTAAATGCCTCTTTTTCAACAATACGATAGTTCATTTCGCATCCTCCTTGTATTGATAATTGAAAGGTCATTCGAGGATAAGCTTTTAATTGTGTATTCTCACTCCTTGCCTCAGAAGGGAGAATACCATGCAGGGAATGAAAAGCACGGGAAAATGAATCAGCCGAATTATAGCCATATTTTACGGCTACATCAATTATTCTCAAATCCTTATCTTTCAAATCAAGTGCTGCCAGCGTTAATCTTCTTCTCCGAATATATTCTGATAAGCTTATACCTGATAAAAAAGAAAACATCCGCTTAAAATGATACTCTGAACAGTAAGCAATTTTAGAGACTTCACTATAATCAATATCCTCAGTTAAGTGCTCTTCAATGTATACCATTGCATTATTCATACTACTTAACGAATCCATCAAACAACCTCCTTTCATCGTCAATATTATCAAAGGATGTGCTTACCAATCCGACAATCTGTGCACAGTATAGTCGGCTATTATTTAAAATATTCTCTTATGAGACTTAAGAAACGAAATCTAATTCATGCTTAACTTTTCAATTGCATGTTTTCCATTAGTTGGGAAGACCACATGCTTTCCTTTGTTACTTAAATTTTTGCTTATTTAAATTAGAATCTCTTGGTTACTTGTATTCACTCGGAACAGGAATATTAAATCTCTCACACAATAGTTTTACATCATGCACATCATTTTCATCATACTCATAGCCCAAGTGAAATAATATTTGATTTTCAGCATCAATACATCTTACCGTTTTATCGCCTATTTTCCCAATGCCGCTAAACACTTCTGGAGGATATGCTTCCCCTTCAAAAACAATGTATCCTTGTTCGTTGAATTTAAATATATGAAGATCAATTATCCTGCCTTTACTATCCTTCCAAACCGTGTGGGATGTGGTGGTATATGCTTCGGTAACCTCAGCAAAACCTTTTTCTTTTAATATTTCAATAAACTTTCTTCCATTACTTTCTTCCACAAATAAATCAATATCGTTGTGTACTCTTGTTTCTTCTTCTAATAATGCATCTACTCCCCAACCGCCATCTATCCAAATGTTAATTTTATTTTCCTCAGCATATGTTATTATCTCAATGGCATCTGTTTTATTTACCATGCAACCCCTCCGTTCAAATTAAAATTTATAAGCGATAAATCTCGAAGCTATTATGTTAAAGATGAAGTTTGCCTTTTTTTGCTCGCCATAATTAGAACTAAATCGAGGCTCCAGCAACCCCCCAGATTTAAGTCCCCTTTTGTGCCGTGGTAGAAATGCCCCGTGTCTAATGATTTTTCATTAATTGCTCTAGCCCTTCTTCGGATGTTAACATTTCAAGATTATTAAATATTTCCTCTTCGCCCCAGTTCCACCATTGGAGCTTTAGCAAGAATTCAACCTTTTCATCACTAAATCGTTTTTTGATAAATTTAGCTGGATTCCCACCATATATTGTGTATGGTTCAACACTTTTTACTACTGTTGAGTTAGCAGCAATAATCGCACCATCACCGATTTTAATACCCGGCATAATGGTAACATTCTGTCCAATCCATACATCATTTCCAATCACTGTATCACCCTTGAATGGTAACTGCTCTATTGTTGGAGTTACCTTCTCCCAACCACAGCCAAAGATATTAAAGGGATAGGTTGTAATTCCATCAATTCTATGATTTGCACCATTCATAATAAACTTAACACCCTCTGCAATTGCACAGAACTTGCCTATTATCAGTTTATCCCCTAGAAATTCGTAGTGATGCTCTATATTATCATAAAATTTCTCTGGAGACTTTTTATTATCGCTATAATAGGTATATTCGCCAATTTCTACATTGAAGCGTTTTGGGAGATTTTTTATATAACAAACTGTTTTTATGTTTTCATTTGGATATAGTTTTTTCTTATCTGGTCCTGCCATAAGATATACACTCCCTTTCATTTTTAATATGTTTCTAAGCTATTCATATTTATACACCACATCCATATTACATCCATCCTATCTCCTCAACCCTACGAATTTATCTAATCTGTCAACTCAACCCTACCTAAATTTATGTCCTTTTTTGCTAAAAAATTACCCTCGATATGTTCCCTTATACGCATATAGAGGGTTTGAGTCGAGTGGACAGATTTACTTTCATTTTATGAAATCCAGTATTCTCAAGACTTTCACGACTTCACTTTCTCGTTATCAACACAACACACTCCACATGGTAAGTATGCGGAAACATATCGAAGGGTGTGATGCGGTCAAGCTGGTATCCGGCAGCCAAAAGCCGCCGCACATCCCGTGCCAATGTCGATGGATCGCAGGAAACGTAGGCAATGTGCTGCGGTGCCATGCGGATTAACGTTTCCAGCACGCTTTTCATCAGTCCCGCACGCGGCGGATCGACAATGACCTGATCGAAATTCATCCGCAGATGAGGCAGAATCTTTTCCGCAGAGCCCTGATGACACACTGCCTGGGAAGAACCTGCCAGATTGACCGCATAATCGCTGCAGGC
>JAAYUP010000228.1 GCA_012517635.1 Candidatus Atribacter alterifermentans | reverse complement strand
TGAAAGGAGAGCTTGTCTTGTTGCTTCTTAGTGCCTCCACTTTATCGGGGGAAGTCCAATATTGATTTTGTAAGAAAGGTGTAAGAAAAGTGTCAGAAGATAAAAAAGGGTCCTGGGATTCTTGGGTATCTTTTAGGCTTTGGATTTCTTTAGGGTGGTGGATCTCTTGGTGGTTTTGGGGAGCTCTGATTTCATAACGGCCGGTACGGGGGTTACTCTTATAGGGTTTCCAGGTCATCCAGGGAGGAAGAGGCACTTCGGGAGGTTGAGGGTTTTTGATGGTTTGGTGTTTATGAAAGTTGGCAAGATACAGACCGTCTTTCCCTTGGGTGTGGTAGGGGATGAGTTTCTTCTTTTCAATAAGCGTAGCGGTCCAGTCGTTGAGGATTTCTATGGTCACTTCCTCATTCAGTGGAAAAAGAAAGAGCTTCAAGGCATAAGGGTCATTTTCTATACATCCTGAATCATCAGCCAGCTGCCAAAGACCAATATAGAAGAGCCGTTCTTCTAAAGTAAAATTCCGAATCATGTCAGTGTCAGTCCAAAATGATCCCTTGATTTGACGATTGTGGAGTTTCATAGTCAGACCTCCTTAATTATTATTGATAATGATGATTTTTTTTGAAGAAATATCCGAGGAATAAGACGAATGGTTTTCGGCAACCATGGTTGGTTGCGGATCATGAACGATAACAAAGAGCTCTTCAAAGGGGAGTTCGGTCAAGTGGAGCAAACCGGCGATGACATGATTCCCAGGGTTGATATATTCACCCTTTACAATTCTGCAAATATAACGCCAAGTTACTCCAATCTTCTGAGCAAGTTGATTTTGGCTAATATTCTTATCACGAAGGAATTGTTGAATCTTGTCAGGTCGAACATGAACTTTCAATTTTCACTTCTCCTTTCAAAAATATATATAATTATTATTTTCTACCAACTAACTAATTGAATTATATTAACTACAATTACCTTGACAAGATTTTCATCCTATGAAACACTATGAGCAAAATTCAATATTTTGGCTTTATATAGGCAAATATAACCATTGGTTATTATTTAACGAACAGGAAGTTGATCAAAAATTTTAGAAATTTTTTCATTCGGAGGCGAGAAAAGGAAAAAAAGAGGATAAAAATGGTTAAAAATTCAATTAAAATTCTGTAGGGGCAGACCTGGGTGTCTGCCCTCATAATATTTAATAAAAATGTGAGTCTTCTTCCACCTATTTTCCAAGGTATTTCATTGTTAAAATCATTAAAAAAGTCAAGAATCAATTTGTGACTCTCAATTTTTCACTTCCTCTATTATTCCATTTCATACTATAACGAATTCTTCTTAAATCCTCCCCCTTGGTTGGTTTACGAAATACAAACATATGTTCGTGCATTATCATCAGGAAATTATAATCTCCAACTTTTCTTTTCCAATAGGGTGTTGATTGACAATTGTGTTGTACCTTGATTATATCTTCTTTTAGGGCAAAGCCATTTTTCAAGAATAATTCCAGCACATAATAAGAAAGAGGAATATAGTGCTGGGCTTTCCTGGTATCCCCAATTAGTATGGCACAATAAGCATTTTCTTTTAATACTCTATAGAATTCTTGAATACCTTGTTCAAATTCTTGGCAAAATTTATCAACACTACTAATGTTAGAAAGGTCATTCGGTATTTTTCCTTCAGAATACTTAATGATGTTAAGGTACGGTGGATGGGTGAGAATTAGGTCAATACTATCATCATTGATTCCATTTAAACTTCGTACGTCTCCTAAATCAACTATTTGAGGGAAAGAATTTGGACATTCAAACTGTAAATTATCAGTGGTAATACGAATAGCTTCTGGATTAATATCTCTGCCAATTCCTCGGCGATGTAAGATTTTAGTCTCAATAAGAGTTGTTCCCCCGCCAACCATAGGGTCAAGTACTGTATCTCCCTCTTGAGAATAACGTAAGATAATATTGCGAGCTATTTGTGGAGCAAAATTACCCCGAAAGCTTGGATTATGAGTATACCAAGAACCTCTTTCTGGAACAGACCAAACTGTAGTGTTTTCTAACTGGAAATTTGTAATATCTGACATAGGATATTCTCTAAAAGCCCCTTTCTTGCAAAATGTAAATTGAGTGGATAATCTATCATTTCTAATCCCTTTCGGATTTGATTTTTTTGACCTTTCCAGCCAAAGCCATCGGTTATCCAAATAAAATAAAAACCATTTTCAAGTAATTCATTCTGCCGGTTAATATATGAGTCAACAATTTCTTGAGGTTTCGAACCTGTTCCGGAAAAGAAGTTAACTTCAATATTAACAATTTTGTTCTTATCCCCAACTAGAATGAAATCGGCTTTCCGGTTAAGAAGTGAAGTTGAAATCTCAAGGTCATAATGATCTACAAGGTATCTGAAGTATTTTTGATTTTCAATCTGAAAGGGTAAGTTTCTTCGT
This sequence comes from Candidatus Atribacter alterifermentans, assembly GCA_012517635.1. Taxonomy (GTDB): domain Bacteria; phylum Atribacterota; class Atribacteria; order Atribacterales; family Atribacteraceae; genus Atribacter; species Atribacter alterifermentans. Next base: position 1,426 of record JAAYUP010000228.1, on the reverse strand, counting down.
TGTACTATTTCCTGGATAATAGGACCCACAACAAGTTCCATCGCTTCTCCGCTTCGATTCTTGCGAGCATGGGTATCTAAGCCCACCTCTACTCCGGTCACATAATCTTGAATATTTTAACAACTCATGTTTTGAAAAAAGTCTGTGAGTCTGGTCCTTTCAAAAAATGTTATCAACTCTTCTATCTCTTGGTTTGAAAGCGATCGTTTTTGAAAATTATGTACAACTGTATCAGAGTCAGCATCGGTAAAGTCTTTAATGACTTTTATCTTCATATCACGTATAGCAAGCAGTAATGGAATAACAGGGAGTACTTCCGGGTAATCAGTTACCAATTTTCGGAGAGTCAGATTAAAATTAGGACAATGAACGAGGGAATTTAAAAGATTTAATTCAATTCTATACTTTTCTACATTTTGTTTGATCTTTTCCCAGTTAACAAAAAATTTATATCCTCGGTTAGTATCAACAAGGGTATCATGAAAATAATCCACTAAATCATCGAAGGATTTATTGCTGAAGAAGCTCTGATAGAGAGATAAATTCATCCTACTCTTTCTCCATAGTTGCGTATAATCAATTCATTGATTTCTCCACGTCGATTTGCATTACAGTTTATAAATCTCTTTGCAGGAACTCTTTCTATGACATATCCTTTATAAAGTTCATCAAAAAAAATATCTTCTGGGTTTTCGTTTTTTGGGTCGGAATTGCTTTGGATAAGGAATGCCCCACGCTCATCCATTTCTCGAAAAAACTGAGCTAATCGCTTCTGATCGTTTTCAGAAAAACCTTCTTTTGAATAGGATGTAAAACTAGAAGTTGAATTAATTGGTCGATAAGGAGGATCAAGATACACTAAGGTTCCATTTTGAACAAATTGAGTAGAAAGGGAAAAGTCTCCACAAATAATTTCTGTATCTTGAAGAGCATAACTTGCTTCAATTATGGTTTTTTTATCACATATCGCTGGGTTTTTGTAGCGACCAAAAGGGACATTAAAGTCACCTTTTTTATTCAAACGGAAAAGACCGTTATAACAGGTTTTATTTAGGAAGATGAGCCAGGATGCTCTCTCTATCCAATCCTGATTGAAGTGAATATAATCTAAGGATTTTCTCTGAGTATTATATTGGTTCCGAATTTGATAGAAATATTTACTCCGATTTTCCTCGGAAAGCTTGAGATAGTCATTTTGTAATTGTTCAAGCCTTTTGATAAGTAACTCAGGTTCTTTTTGAACAACTCGATAGCCTAAGATAAGTTCGGGGTTAGAATCGATTAGATACGACTCGTTGATATGAAAGTGTTTTTTGAGAAAGAAAAACACTGCCCCACTTCCGATAAAAGGCTCAACATACCTATCGATTTTGAGGCTTAAGAGCATGTGTATTGGGAGGCGTGTAACTATAGCATTTAAAAGTTG
>JAAYUP010000227.1 GCA_012517635.1 Candidatus Atribacter alterifermentans | reverse complement strand
TCCACTTCTTCTGGAAATGGAGCGCCCTCCATTGGGCCTTTTCTTGTTACTGCCAATGCCCCAACCGCGTTGGCATAACGAGCACTTTCTTTTAATGAACGCTTCTGGATAAGACTTACCAGGAAACCTGCGTCAAAACAATCCCCTGCTCCAGTTGGATCAATTTCTTCTACTTCAAAGGCGGGAACATCGTATTTAGTTCCTCGCGAATAAACCGTACTTCCTTGTGACCCTTTTTTGAGAACAACAATCTCAGCTCCTTTTTCTAAAAGTGCTAAAGCCGCCGCTTCGGGGTCTTTATTGCCAGTGAGCATAGTTGCTTCTTCACCTGAAGGAAAAATAATCGAGGCGTTTTCAATAATTGGTTGGCAAAGGGCTCTTACCTTATCAACCCCTAATATTTCCGGTCGGATATTGGGATCAAAACTGATTTTCACTCCATTCTTTTTGGCGGTTTCAATAGCAGAATAAATGGTTTCTTTCCAAGCCTGGTTAATTGAAACTGCTGAACCATTAATGTGAAGAAAGCGAGCACTCTTAAAATACGAGCTGACAATCCGGCTTTTTTCAATAACTCCACTCGCAGCATTACGGATATGATATAAAAATTTTCTTGATCCATCAGAAAAGTAGGCGACAAAGGCTACTCCAGTTGTAGCATCGGGTTTGCTTTGAAAATAAGTCAAGTCAACTCCATCAAAAAGGAGACGATCTTGGATTACTTTTCCAAAATCATCATTCCCGATAGTACCGATAAAACCTACTTTCCCTCCTAATCGAGCTGCACAATCAGCAAATATTGCTGGAGCTCCACTGGGATAAGGACCGATAAAAACTTCAGGCTTGTCTAAACCAGCTCCAATTTTTTCCCTCATAATTTCTACTAATGCTTCTCCCATAGATATTATTTCAGGCATTTTAATTCTCCACCTCGAAAATAATGGTTTTTATGATGATCTGTATTACTTTTGGCAATATATCATAAAGAATTAAATTGGGAAAGTGCTTAAAAAGCTTTAACAGGTTATAAGTTAGATGTCTCTCCTCATCACTTTTGTAATAAATTGTAGATATTTTTAATTGCATATTCAATATCTTGTTGGCTAACCACTCGGGAAATGACCATGCGAATTAAGGTTGGTTTTGCTAAAGTCACCAAGACTCCTTTTTCTTTTAATTTCTCAAGAAAAAACTTGCCAGAAAGACCAGTTTCAGTGATATCGACTAAAATGAAATTGGTCTGTACCTGATTGAAATCGATTTTTATTCCCGGTAAATGAGCAATACCTTGAGCTAAACGAATTGCATTTTGATGGTCTTCATTGAGAAGTTGAATATTTTCTTGCTGAAGTGCCACAATTCCACAGGCAGCTAACCATCCAGTTTGACGCATGCCTCCACCCAGCATTTTCCGATATCTTTTGGCTTTTTCAATAAAATCAAATTGACCTGCAAGAATAGAACCAACTGGGGCACCTAAGCCTTTGGATAAAGAAACCATAACCGAATCAGCATAACAGGTTAATTCACTTACTTCTTTGTTTAAAGCAACTGCTGCATTGAAAATTCGAGCTCCATCGCAATGAATAGGTATTCCCTTCTTTTGGGCAAAAGTATATATGGCTGCAATTTTTTCTAATGGTGGAATAATTCCTCCGTATCGGTAATGGGTAATTTCAGTACAAATAAGGCTGGTACGTGGGTAATGAATATCATCAGCTCGAATTGCTGATTCAATAGCTGAAACATCAGGAGCACCAGAATGATCTTCAATACCTCTAAACATCAATCCTCCTACCATGGCTCCGCCACCGGTTTCTGATAATCGAATATGAGCATTTTCTTCGCAAATCAATTCATCCCCTCGATTGGTATGGGAAAGTAAGGCAACTAAATTTCCCATGGTTCCACTTGGAACAAATATTGAGGCTTCCTTTCCGAGAATTTCTGCAGCAAGAATTTCTAAATGAACTTGGTTGGGGTCTTCACCATATACTGAATCACCTAAGGTTGCATTAAAAGCCGAATCGACCATAGAAGGCGTTGGGAGGGTTATAGTGTCTCTTCTTAAATCGACAATTCTCATTGTATTCTATCCTTTAATGATTTCTTAATGGGTTTATGATAAATTGTTCCCATTCATTCTCTGAGAAAAGCCGTAAATATTTCTTTAAACATCTCTTTTTTATCTTCTGTGATCATTTTACCCTCTTTACTTTCATCCATACAATATCCCCAAATACTTGACATTAAAACTCTCATGAAATCCTTTCCGGAAATAATCTGACCTTTGATAGTGACGATATTGCCAATGATATCACCAAAATTATCACGAAACACTTGGAATTTACCTATAACTTTTTTAAATTGTTTCAGAGTATTGTGATGATGCAGAAAATCATACCCTGCTCTCTGAAAAACTGTCATTAATTCACGTTCTTCCATAATGAAATCAAACAACTTTTCGATAATGGTAACTACTATTTCTTTTTGGTTTTCTGCGATAGAAACATCTTTCATTTTTTCTATTGCTTGAAGTATTACCTCTTCAATGAGACCCACCATTAAATCCAATTTACTTCCAAAATAATAATAAATGGTTGATTTTTTGACTCCGGAAAGTTGGGAAATATCTTCGAGAGTCGCTTCAAAGTAGCTTTTTTCAGCAAAAATCTTTTTTGCTGCTTCTAAGATTTTTTGTTTTTTATCGACCAACTACATCACCTTAAATTTATTTACTTTTTTGGTAATCATTCGGATGGATAGAATAAATCGTGCTCTATCCAGAAAATACCGTGAACCGTGAAGTGTGTGAACCGTGAACAGTTTAAAAACCACCCTCATCCTCACCTTCTCCTATCAAGGGAGAAGGAATGAATTCATTCTTTATAATTATTTTTTCCTCGCCCCTTCGTGGGAGAGGTGTAGGTGAGGGGGAAAACATTTTCATCCTCAATGGTGCCACACAAGTGGTATGAGAGTCTATTCTAAAACAACCACCAGGTTCGATCGATCCAGCTTTAAAAAAGAACTATTGATACCGTAGGGACGTAAATTCATGTTTTCTAAAACACATAATTGACACTTAAAGACATGGTATCACCTGCCATAGAAAGTATTGAGGTGGCAGGACCGCTTGATACTGAGTAGGAAAAGGTGACGGTCCAATTTTCTTTAGGATTATAATCAGTTCCAATAATATTGATCATGCTACCATCTTCAAGGCTCAGGATAGAATTTAAAAAGGGTTTCCATTTTTTATCAGGACTGGGTTTCTCCAATCTTAAGAATAAATAAGAAGATACATCCTTCCCTTCTTCATAAGGAGTTCCCAACAAATATATCAGGTTATAATAAGTATTATCTTCAGCGGTATAATCGGCACCGACACTGGCTTTCCAGTAAATCTCATCAAATACACCCACAGTAGTAAAACTGGTTGTCCCATCCGGATTATGAGTGGTGATCTGATTGGTCCATTGCTCAGGAATAAAAAGGGCAAAGTCTGCTCGGAAAGTGACGCCGGCGATTCCAGGAATTTCCCCTTGAAACTCGGCACCTAAGACACTTCTTTCCGGATATCCCATCTCGGTTTGGACCAAGCTCGATCCATCAGGATTGATCGTGATATCGGTAAGATATGGATACGCGGTGAGATAATATCCCTTGAGAAAACTCAAGGACGTATCTATACTTCCTACATTTCCTCGGGCTCGGATTCCCCAAACTGGATTGAGGACATTGACCTCAGAAAAGTCTTGAATAGTGTCAATTTGCATCGTTTGAGGATTTAAACCCAACAGTGTCGCAAACTGATTCCCTAAAAACAAATTATCGACCTGCTCCGGTCGATAATTTGACCGAAATTCAGGTTGATAAACAAATTCCAAAGACCAGGTTGGATTCATATACCATTCGACATCAAGAGCAAGAACAGGAATTTTGTCATCAATGGCATCTTGGCTGATCGATTGGGAAAAAGGTCGGGGGTTGATGTTATCAATTGGGCTAAAAGCATCGCTCGCTCCCCAGGTGAGATGCATATACCCAACTTTATAATCAATATCTTCAGAAGGTGTAGCAAACCCTTGGATATATAATTCATTTAATCGTATTGGGGAATAGTTGTTCTCTGATTGATATTTTAGCGACACATCAGCCATGAGATAATAATCGTCAGTCAAAGATGGATTATACTTGAGCTGCAATGTTGTCCCATATCCAAAGCTTTTGGTATCTAAAATGTAACTTCCATAGGCACTTACTTCACCATAGACGTCAGCCGCAAAAGAATAAGGGGTAAAAGCCAGGATAATAATCAGAATAAAAAAATTGAATCGGATTCCTTTCATGATTCAACCCTCAAATCTCTGGCTGTTGTATGGTCCGAACACTAAAAAAGTTATTCGGAAGATCGATTCCTTTTTCCACGCTTTCAAACTCCACCAAAGAGGTTGTATTGTCTTTGAGGTCTTGGAAGTACATTTTTAAAATTGTAACGCTCCCATCCTCTTCTTCCTGTACTTTTTGGACTTCTAAAACTTTCCAAAGATTTCCTTCAAGATCGAGGAATTCAATTTTCTTAAAGTAAAACTTTTCTTTATCGACAGTCATAATGAGCTTGGAATAATCGGAATCAGGATCAGCCGGAACAAGATCTAATAGGTAATTCTCTTCGTCCTCGCCAACTAAAGTCGCATCATAATCATCCTTACTGTAACCACCGCTCAGATCTTCAAAAGAGATATTGGTTCCAGCAAATTTTTCTTTCTTCCCCGAACCGGCAATACGACGAACTTTTTTAAATGCCGGCATGAAGAGATAAATCTGTTCTCCATCTTCCATGCTAAGCATGGTTACATTTCTCACTTCAGCTGGACTTAGAAAACGAAATATAAATGCGCGATTTTCGGTATCCTCGGAATCATCGTAGGCATACATAACCAGTTCGCGTTTTTCCTCTTTTCCTTTTTCATCGGTCAAAATCATGGTTCCAACCGATTTTTGAGTTGCATTCAACGCGCTTTTCGCTTCCATCTCATCGAGAATTTCGTCGGCAGTGATTGCAAACGCCTGAAACGAAAACGCCATAAGCACTATTAGGAGAAAGGAAGTCATCACTAATTTTTTCATTTTCTTTTGTCTCCTTTATTCTTTTTTGATTGATATTTTCCTTTTTTTATAGAAGAATCACGATTGTTTTCCTCACATAAGAATAATTTTCTATCACAGATTGAAAGAAGTAAAGGCAGAAGGAATAAAGCGTAAATAACCGCTAATAATAGAATTGTTGCCAATAATGCCCCAAAACTTCTCACCATGCTTATTGGGCCGAGCACTATAACATATGTTCCAAAGGAAACTGCCACAGAGTTGATAATCATTCCTCGACCCGTGCTGGTAATGGTATTGAATAGAGCATTTTTAGGATCAATCTCCAATTCACGATTCCATCGGTAAATAAAGTGGATTGTATAATCGATTCCAGCCCCAATTGCAATGCTGGCGACCATCAAGGTCGCAACATTGAGGGGGATACGGAACAAACCCATGATTCCAAATGAGGTATAGACGGTGAGAGCGAGAGGAATGTAAGCAAAAACCGACCTTTTTAAGTTTTTTAACTGTGCCCATAATAATAAAAAGATCGCTGCAAAGGCAACAATCATGCTCCGTTGTTGGTCGGTAAACAATCGACTGTTAATCATATCACTAATAATAGGCGATCCAGTGAGTCGATAGCTGACCGTCACATCTCCTTCTTCGTCCGGCATATACACCTGGGAATCGAGAACTTGATAAAAAATAAATTGGAATTCATCACCGAGGGGGTTTCCGACAATTATTTCTATTTCACTTTTCAAGAAATTCATTTTTTGCCTTTTTCCAACTTGTTCTATTGAATAAGAAAGAACGTCCGCTAGGTATTCCGCAGTACCTTCATCGAATTCAAAGTCACGAATCAAGACTTGATCAAGAGAAACGGATTGGTTTTCAGTAAACCAATTTTGAAGGGTTTGGGCAACGTCATTCACGGTTAAACCCAGGTCTTTAATTTCGAGAGATGCTCCTTTGGCAGCTTTTTCTGCAGTTTCACGATCAAGGATAATAAATTCCGAGTCTGGTTTTTCTATAATGGACTTCACAGTATTTTTTACTTCTTTTCGATTGGGGAAAGGTTGATTAAGAAATATCTCCAAGTCGGTTACAATGGTTTCGGCCAGGTACTCTTGTGCTCCTGGTGTGTCAATAGGAACTGCTCGAACAGTATGGGGCCGAGATTCAAGGTATTGATTCATACGTTGAACTTCTTCATTTAAAATCTGTGAGGTTGATTCCTCGGCTCGGCACTCAATAATGCTGGCACTCTCATCTTTGTTTATTCTTCCTTCAATATAGCTATTGCCTTGAGCGTATAGCCAGAGGTTTCCAATTTTATCTGAACTATCGGGAATAGCCTTATATCCAGGACCTTCTATAGCTTCATTCAGATCCATAATAAAGTCGGCAATGGATGAAGAATCTTTGAATGCGTAGAATTGTTCTCCGTATTTAGAGATTCGAACCATTTCCTTCAAGATAAAAGGGTTTTTTATATCTTCAGTTTCAAGATAAACATAGTTGTAATCGGATCCACCAAATCGATTTTGAAAATATTCTAAAAGGATGGTTATCGGATGGTTGGAACCCATATTTGCTCTAACCGTCGTTTCAACGCTGATTCGGGGAATGCCGATTCCTAAAATAACAATTACAATGATTGTTCCTATCAATACAGCTTTTTTCCGGTGAGTCACTGTTTTATATATAAAATTTAAGATTTTATTGATTAATAAGTTAGAGTTTCTGACTTCCACATGGTTGAAATGGGTTGGTGCTTTTTTGGGGCGGAAAATGGTTAAAAAGGCGGCCAATGAAAAGGTAGCAAGCAAAAAGCCGAATAAAACGCCTAACCCTGTAAACAGCCCAAAATCGGTAACCGGTTTGAGTTGAGCAGTCATCAAAGAAAAGAACCCACCAAGGGTTGTTATCGCACTTAAGAGTATAGGTACCAGAACCCAATTCAGTGTACTTTTTACGACTTCGTTTCCATCAAGCTGGTGGCGAAAATCATAGTAACGGTTCATAAAATGAATACCATAGGCTGAGACCAAAGCAACCATCATGATAGGAATAACAGCCGATATCATCGTCATAGGTCGGTTCAATATCACTGAGAATCCTAAGACCCAAACCGAAGAAAACAAAGCGACGAGGATGGGAAGTATCACTCCCTGAAAAGTACGAAAACCCCAATAGAGAATTAATAGAATAACCAGTCCTGCAAGGGGGGTAAGCCAAAGCATGGTTTGCCGGGCATCATTACCCATTTCGCGGGTTATTACCGGAAGCCCAAAGTAGGTTACTTTTTGAGCATTTCCCTTTAATGGATCAACGACCTTTTGTACGGCATCAATCGCTTTATATTCGTCAACTGTGCTAAAGAAAGAAATCGAGACAATGGTTGCCTTACCATCTTCAGTTACCATTTTGCCCCAGATTAATTCGTCATCTTGAAGGTCAGATTTGAGTTCTTGGGCTTCTTCAATGGTTTGAGGGAGGATTTCAACAACTTCTTTGACATTGAATCCCTCGTTGGTGGGAATAATTTTGGGCATGTTCGTCAACGCCGAAACTGTTCTGACTTCGGAGACTTTCTCAACAGCGTTCACAATTTGTTCTAAAGTATTTAAACTTTCAGGAGTGAATAAATCATCAAATTCTAAGGCAATGATCATCGATTTTTTCTGGAAACTAGAAAATTTATCTTCTAAAGAGTTATAAAAGGAAACTTGAGGATCGCTTTCAGGGACATACTTGGTGAAATCATCTTCAAAACGAATATTCCGAAATTGAATACCAAAGAAAATCGTTATTACAATGGTTGCAATAAATATAGGCCAGGCATAACGAACGATGAAATCTTCTAATTTCTTCACAATGAGTGGGCCT
>JAAYUP010000226.1 GCA_012517635.1 Candidatus Atribacter alterifermentans | reverse complement strand
GTTGAAGGTCCGGGGCTTTTCCATCAGGTTTTATTTGATGTTATATATAATATGGATGTTCAAACCTTGGCTCCTTCATTGAATATTGAGGTGAAATCATGATTGATTATTCATTATATGTAATTACCGATCAAGGTTTACAGAAAAATAAATCCATACTCGAAGTGATTAAAGAAGTTATCCAGGGAGGCGCTACAATTATTCAGTTCCGTGAAAAAAACCTTCCTACCCGGACCTTTTTTGAAAATGCCCAAACGATTCGGAAAATCACCAAAAAAGCGGGGATTCCATTGATTATTAATGATCGTTTGGATATTGCTTTAGCTGTGAATGCCGATGGTGTTCATCTTGGTGAGGAGGATTTACCTTTAAAATTTGCTCGGAAAATAGCACCTCATTTTATTATTGGCTATTCAACCGATTCAATACATCAAGCTCGAAAAGCCGAAGAGGAAGGAGCTGATTATTTAGGAGTTGGAAGTATTTTTCCAACGAAGACAAAAATAGATGCCGGTGTAGCTATTGGCACTCAAAAATTGGAGGAAATAAAAAAGGCGGTTTCAATACCAGTCGTTGCGATTGGTGGTATTACCTTAGAAAATCTTCCTGAAGTGATCCAATCCGGAGCTGATGGGGTGGCAGTAATCTCAGCAATAATCGGTGCTGAATCGCCTTTTGAAGCAGCTAAAAAATTTCGCAGTGTCATTGATTCATTAAGAAAGGCAAAAACATGTTAACCCTAACTGATATTGGAGAATTTGGGCTCATCGATTTAATTAAAAAAAAGTTTACACCTTACGGTCCTGAAACCGTAGTCGGAATTGATGATGACTGTGCTGTTGTTACCGGAAGAGAAGGCTTTTATACTCTTTATACCTGTGATTCTCAAGTAGAAGGATCTCATTTTATAACAGATCTGGTTCCTCCCTATTTATTAGGTCAGAAGATTTTAGCAGTAAACTTAAGTGATATTGCTGCTATGGGAGGAACACCACGTTTTGCCCTTTTATCTTTAGTCCTTCGTTCTGAAATTTCAATTGAGTGGATCGACACTTTTTTAGAGGGATTTCGTTATAAGGCTAACCAATATGATGTTGATGTTATTGGTGGAAATCTTGCTCATACCGATGGTGGATTGGTATTCGATGTAACTTGTATTGGAGAGGTAAAAAGAAATCGACTTTTGCTTCGTAATCAAGCACAAGCTGGAGATATGATTCTGGTAACCGGTTCCTTAGGAGATGCTGCCGCTGGGCTGAAGATTCTTTTGGAAGAACAGAAAATGAATACAGCAAGGGAACAATATCTTTTGAATCGTTATTTTTTACCTGAACCTCGGGTAGGGGTGGGGAAAATATTAGCGGAAAGTAAAAACCGAATAGCACTCATTGATATATCTGATGGTTTTGCTCAAGATTTAGGACACCTTTTAAAACAAAGTCGGGTAGGTGCCATTATTGACCCTGAAAGAATCCCACTTTCTCAGCAGCTCGTTTCCTGGTGTTCTGAAAAAAACTATACGCCTCTCGATTTTGCAAGTAGTGGGGGTGAAGACTATGAACTTATATTTACCACGGCTCCTGAAAATATCAATGAACTTCGAAAGAAAATCCAAGATGATGTTGGAGTCCCAGTGACTATTATTGGTGAGATTACAACTGGAGATAAGCTCATATTTCAAAAAAATGAAGTAAATTATGAAATACATACCCAGGGATGGAATCATTTTTCCTCATCTAAAGAAAAATAAAATTATGATGACCATACTTTGTTCCTTTTTGTTGTCGAAATAGAAAGAAAAAAAGGAAAATAATACTGTGGAGGATTTTTTATGTTAAAGCGAGTATTAACAATTGCTGGTTCAGACTCAGGAGGTGGAGCAGGCATTCAAGCTGATTTAAAAACTTTTTGTGCATTTGGGGTTTATGGAATGACTGCCATTACCGCAGTTACAGCTCAAAATACCCACGAGGTCATATCAATAACAGCTTTGAAACCGTCAATGGTATACGACCAAATTAAGGCAATAGCCGAAGATATTGGGGTTGACGCAGTTAAAACTGGGATGCTTTTTAACGCCGAGATTATTGAGGGAGTCGCTAAGGCAATAAAAGATTTTTCATTGCCTCAATTAGTTGTTGACCCAGTTATGGTTTCAAAATCAGGGCGTTACCTCCTTGAACCGGATGCCATTGGTCCTTTTAAAGAAAAGATTATCCCACTTGCTCATGTGGTTACACCAAATCTGAATGAAGCTGCAATTCTATCGGGCATATCAGTTCATAATCCTGAGGATATGAAACAATCAGCCCGGATTATCCATAAATTGGGGCCAAAATTTGTTTTAATAAAAGGTGGGCATTTATCCAGTGATGAAATGGTTGATATTCTTTTTGATGGAGAAGAAGATTTTATTTTTTCAGTCCAGCGACAATTCACTAAAAACACCCATGGAACCGGATGTACCTATTCGGCTGCTTTAGTGGCTCTTTTAGGATTAGGATATAGTGTTCTCTCGGCAGTAAAAATTGCACGACGATATATGGATATCGTTATTCAGCATTCCCTTGAATTGGGAAAAGGGTATGGTCCAACCAATCATCTCGCCCCTCTTTTTCTCAAATGTGGCTTAAACCCTGAACAAGGAGGATTGAATTGGTAAGCTTAAAACAGGTTTTGATAATTCAACTCAGATAATGGAATGGATAATCTGAAATAGCATATAATAATAACTTGAAATATATGAAGGGGGTGGTGTGATGCAGAGACGGAAATTAGGAAAGACCAATATGGATATTTCATTAATGGGGCTAGGGGGATTCCATTTAATTGAACTCAGTGAGAAAAATGCCCTCGAAATAATTAATCGATACTTAGATCGGGGGGGAAACTATTTGGAAACTGCTGCTGGGTATGGATTCGGGAATTCCGAACTGAAAATTGGAAAAGTTGCAAAAAACCGGCGCCATGAGTTTGTCTTAGCGAGTAAGAGTATCGAGAGGAAGAAAAAAGAACTTTTAGCGTCGCTTGATGAAAGCTTGAAAAGACTGCAAACAGATTGGATTGATATTTTTTTTCTTCATGAATTTGGCCGCCATGAGTTTGTTGATATTGCATCCGGGCCTGATGGAGCCTTAGAAGGTTTAGAAGAAGCCAAAAGATTAGGGAAAATACGTTTTACCGCCTTTTCAAGCCATACTGGTCCAGAAGTCGCTTTGCGAGCGCTCAGTATCTATCCTTTTGATGTGATTATGATTCCTCTGAATTATTTTGACCGTTTTAATTTTCCCACCTGGGAATCTCAAGTTATACCGGCAGCTTTGGAGAAAAATATTGGTTTATTAGCTATGAAGGTTTTTGCCGATGGGCTCCTATGGAGGAATTGGGAAAACGCACTTCGCTATGCACTCAGTTTACCAATATCTTCGATTGTTATCGGAGCCAATACCATTGAATATTTGGAAAAGGATATTGAAGGAATAAATTCTTTCAAACCGATGAACGAAAAGGAAAAAGAACAGCTTTTCTTCAATGCTCCGGAACTTGGTCAGTATGTTTGTCGGCAATGTGATAAATGTTTACCTTGTCCGGAAAAAATTGATATACCGCGAATTTTTGTTTTAGAAGGACAATGGGATCGCCAATTAGCTGATGGTTTTATTCGTGACCCAGGTGAATATGCTCTTCGAGATCGCTTGCGTTTTTGGTTTGGTAATCAAGATTATGCTCAAGAGGCTTATAATAAAGTTGCCCCCAACGCCCTGGTTTGTTCCGAATGTGGAGAATGCATTCCTCGTTGTCCTTACTATCTTCCGATAATTGAAAAATTAAAAATTGCCCATGAAAAATTAACCGATTCCCGTCCACCGGTGAAAATCCGAATT
>JAAYUP010000018.1 GCA_012517635.1 Candidatus Atribacter alterifermentans | reverse complement strand
GTTTAAATGGCAACTGGTAAAGTGAAATGGTTTAACGCATCAAAAGGTTATGGTTTTATTGAGTCTGATCAGGGTGGGGACGTTTTTGTTCATTACTCAGCGATCGAAGGTAACGGTTTTCGTACTCTTGAACAGGGACAGGCAGTAGAGTTTGAAGTTCAACAGGGGGCAAAAGGACCGCAGGCAGCAAAAGTTAAAAGAATCTAACTGAGTGTGTATAATATTAATTTGCCCGAAAAGCCCTGGAGATTCTCCAGGGCTTTTTTGTTTGGTGCAATATTGCGTATTTAAAGCAATAAATAATTAGAGTTGAAAACGGGCGACGACCGGTGTATGATCGGAAGGTTTTTCCCATCCTCGCGGTTCTTTGTCGATATAACAATCAACTGCAACTTGAGCTAATGAAGGAGTACAGAGGATATGGTCGAGACGCCAACCGATATTGAGACGAAAGGAATTTCTTTCCCGGTAGTCCCAAAAGGAATATTCACCTGGTTGAGAATTAAATTGGCGAAAAAGATCGATCAAACCCCAATTGACGGTATTATGATAAACTTTACGAACATCTTCATGAAAACAAACGTGATTCTTTTTTTCTTCCGGATTAGCCACATCAATAGCAGTTGGCGCCACGTTTATATCGCCAACCCAAACCAGAGAATCTTGGAGAGAGAAGTCTTTTTTGAACCAATTATGAATTCTTTGGAAAAATCTCATCTTAAATTGATAGTCAAGATGGTCAATTGATTTTCCTTGAGGAATGTATGAATTCAAAAGGAAGAAGTGAGGTGTTTGAATCAGGATCAAACGGGTATCGGCAAGGGGATCCTCACCATCATTAAAACCAAAATGAACTTTGATTGGTTCAAAACGAGTTGCCACTGCAACTCCATTGTAAGCTTTTTGTCCTCGATAGATAATTTGATATCCAAGATCATGAAAAAAGTCAACCGGGAAAAGTTCATCAGTTACTTTCGTCTCCTGTAAAGCTAATAGATCTACAGGGTTTTTATAAAGCCACTGTTCTAATATTGGTAGCCGGGACCGGATTGAGTTTACGTTAAATGTTGCAATTTGGATTGGTTTCATACGCCCTCCCTTTTTTAATTATTTGTTTGTTCTTCTTTGGTATTGAGTTGATCCATTTCTTCGGCGATGGTTTCCCATTTTTGCATAAGGATAGTGATTTTTTCGTTGGTTTCCTTCAGTTCTTTCATTAAAGCTTGAACTTGGTCTGAATCAGTTAATATTGACGGATCACATAAGAGAGATTCATTCTCGGATTTTTTCTTTTCCAGTTTCGAAATGGCATCTTCAATCGGTAATAAGCGACTTTGGATTTCTCTTTTTTTTCGGGAAAGGGAGTTTCTGGCTTCAGCTTCAATCCGTCGGATTTCCCGTTTTTTTGATTGAGCTGTCTTTTCTTTTTCATACTGTTCTGTACTTGTACTAATAGAAGAAAGAGCTTGTCGTTGCTCTCTTTTTTCGTTGTAATAAGAATAATTCCCGGGATATTCGTAAATTTGACCGTCTCGAATTTCGATAACCCGCTCAACTAAATTGTCAAGAAAATATCGGTCATGGGAAACGATGAGAACAGTTCCTTTATATTCCATTAAGGCTCTCTGAAAAAGTTCGTTGGTACTCATATCCAAATGGTTGGTTGGTTCATCAAGAATTAAAAAATTGGTTTCATTCATAAGAATTTTTACCAAAGTTAACCGAGCTTTTTCTCCTCCAGATAAAACCGGAATCGGTTTATAAATATCGTCTCCAGAAAAAAGAAATGCGCCCAAGAGGTTTCTCTTTTCGATATCAAGCATTTTGGTAGGAACTGAATTGATCTCTTCCCAAATAGTATGAGCATAATTGAGGTTCTGGGCGCTTTCCTGAGAAAAGAAGGCGATTTTTACTTTTTCACCGTGCATAACTTGTCCCGAGGTGGGAGTTTCATTGCCAGATATTATTCTGGTGAGGGTTGATTTTCCAGCTCCATTCACGCCAACGAGAGCTACCTTTTCTCCTCGAAAAAGAGTAAAATTGATATTCTTGAATATAAAACGACCGTCATATTGTTTGGATAAATTCTCGACTTTGAGAACTTCCAAACCACTTCTTTCAACAGAAGGGAAGTGGATTGACACCGGTTTGGCTTCTTTCTCCATTTCGACCAGATCGAACCTTTCTAACATTTTAATTCGACTTTGGACTTGTGCTGCTTTCGTCGCTTTATAGCGAAATCGCTCAATAAAGGCTTCGGTCTTTTCGATTTTTTTCCGTTGGGTTTCAATTTCTTTTTCAATGAGTAAACGTTTTTGATCCTTTTCTTTTAAATAAAAGGAATAATTCCCATGGTAGAGATTCAATTTTCCATTAAAAATTTCATAGGTGAGTTGGGTGATTTTATCTAAAAAACGTCGGTCATGGGAAATGGTTACCAGCGTACCTGGATAATCCTCGAGATACTTTTCCAGCCACTCCATATTTTCAGTATCAAGATGATTGGTCGGTTCATCAAGTAACATGATATCAGGATTCGAAAGAAGAATTGAAGCTAAGAGTATTTTCATTTTCCACCCACCGGAAAACTCAGTACACAACTTATCGTCGTCTTTTTCCTCAAAACCTAAACCATGCAGAACTCTTTTGGATTTTGCTTCAAACGAGTATCCATCGAGGATTGAGAAGAGGTGTGAAGCTTCCTCATATTTTTTTAAAAGATTTTTATATTGGTCAGATTGAGGATCGGTTAAGGCCATTTTGTGCTCACAGGATTTGAGAGTAGTTTCAATAACTTTTAAGCCGGTCACATTTTTTAAAAAGTCAATGATGTTGATTGGTTCTAATTCCACTAAATCCTGAGGAAGATACCCGATGGTTTTATTCTTTGGAAGTTCTACTAAGCCCCTATCGGGAGTTATCTTTCCGAGAATGATATGGAAAAGAGTTGTTTTGCCGGTCCCATTATTACCAACCAAGCCAATGCGGTTTTTTTCGTTAATCGACAAGGAAAGACCATTAAATAGTGTCTTTCCGTTAAAGCTGAGATAAATATCTTGGAGTTGAATCATTTTTAGCAATTCCCTATGACCATGATAAAATAACAAATATTCATTATATCAACTTTTTGGCTTAATGCCCAAAATGAACTCGGTACAATAAGTTACATTTTCCCAATTTTAAGTAGGAACTTTATTTATCAAGCTCATTTAGAATAATCGAGGAAAATTTATGAACAATTTCTTACCAACTACCAAAAGCGAAATGAAAACCCGAGGATGGGATGAACTGGATTTTATCCTCATTTCAGGTGATGCTTATGTGGATCATCCCTCCTTCGGAGCAGCAATTATCTCTCGTTATTTAGAGAGCCGTGGCTATCGGGTAGGGATATTGCCTCAACCAAATTGGAAGGATACTCGAGATTTTCAAAGTTTGGGGAAGCCCCGCCTGGCTTTTTTAGTGGCCGCTGGTAATCTCGATTCGATGGTGAATCATTATACGGTAGCCAAAAGAAAAAGATTAAAAGATCAATATTCACCGGGCGGGAAAATCGGGTATCGACCTGACCGGGCAACCATTGTCTATGCTCAAAAAATCCGAGAAACC
>JAAYUP010000225.1 GCA_012517635.1 Candidatus Atribacter alterifermentans | reverse complement strand
TTCTTTTTTGCTATGTACAATTTTCTCGATGGCGTTCTTACAATCCGAAACGGATTGAACACGATATACACTTGAGCAGGCCGTAAACCACTTGTTTCCAAAAACAATAGCAGGAATCCCATTTAAAAGACCTTGCCATGCCGTTGTTCCAGTAACAGTTGATGTCGCTCTGGCATGCAACATAATTTCTTCATGCGAATCCTCCATCGAAACCAGTTTTACATTTTTCATAGATTTTATCCTCTTATAAAAATCTATACTCCTGTAATGGTAGTTATTTGTACGTTTTGAATTAAATTGCACAGGATGCTCTTTCACATACAGACTCCAACCCTGAGGGATAGAATTAGATAATATTTCGATAGCAAGCAACTGATCATCAAAAACTCCACCTAATGGAGCCGTGTTTTTTTCAGGCTGAAGATGTAATGCAAAAAAAACATAATTTCCGTCTTTATTTACAATAGAGGAATTTTGATTGTAGTACTTTTGGGTTTTTTTAATTTTCTTATTATAGAAATGCCGAAGTATCAAATAGATCCATTTATTAGATATTTCGTTTAAAATGCATGAACTAAAATATCTTTCCCTACTCTGGCCAGTCAAAAACAACTTCTTCAATTTCCCCGGAACCTTCATTAAAAGCTTAAGTATTCTTGCATCTGGTTTATTGCCTTCAAGCATCTTACCGCCATAATATTGATTGGTATAGTATTGTTCACGTTTTATTGCTTTGAGTTCTCTGTTTTCTCCTATCACCTTATTTAAGATTTCAGAATCGATTTTTTTGATTACTTCATCCATTGTAGTATTGCTTAAAAAATCTTCTGGTATAGTATACCAATTCTCATAGTCTTCAACGATTATAGATCGTCCATCAATTAAAGTCTGCTCCACCATGAATATTGGGATTTCGAGATTCTTTGCGATAGCATAAATTACGTTATCAAAACCCATGTGTGGTACTCCTCGGAATACAACACAATCATACTTGTTCCTCAAAAAATGATTAAAAAAATATGAAAGAAGTAGATAATAAAGTTCACGCCTATCCCTGACACTTATTGGAATAAAGCTAAACCGATCAGAATTCTCTAAAAAAAGAATTTCAAGTTCTCTATATTTAATAATATCATATCCGGAAAGGACATATTCCATTTGCGGAACCATCCGTCTCATAGTAGACAACATACGGAAATGGTGAGCATCCAATTTTTGCACTCCAGAAAAAATAGGATCAGAATACATTTCCGTTGGATAATCCCCAACTATTGTCGAAACACAAATAGAATCATCTGTCATCATTTTTCTTGCAATATCTACATGATATGGAGAGTTAAAATTCACTAGCATTGTTTTCATTCGTCTTTCCTCTTGAATAATCAGTTGTAAATGTTGCTAAAAAACATGTTTCTCGTGCTTAACTCACCATACGTTCCAGAATCTATCAGGCGACCGCGGTCAAAAAGAAAGATGTTATCACATTCCCTTAGCGTTGACAGTCTATGGGCGATGAGCAGAATAGTCTTGAGACCATGAAGACTGTCGATTGCCTCCATCACGGCCTTTTCCGTCCGATTGTCCAAGGC
>JAAYUP010000224.1 GCA_012517635.1 Candidatus Atribacter alterifermentans | reverse complement strand
GTCGAAATCCATGGGGCAACAACTTCATAAGCGATTTTCCACTGAAATGGTTCAATCCTATTTGGAACGGTATCTTGATAAGACCATCGAACTTTCCTATCTTCTGGATATATTAGGTATCAAAAAGAGGCGTTTTTATCAGCTGTTGAACCGGTATCGGACTGACCCCGAGCATTTTTCATTGGTGTTTCCCAAGAGAAGACCATCTCGAACCATCACTTGCGAGGTAGAAACCAATATTCTCAACGAACTCACCATTGAAAGAGCCATGATTGAGGATCCCAAGCTCCCGATTCGAACCTATAACTATAGCTATATCCAGGATGAGCTGTCGAGAAAGCACAGCAAAAAGTATCCCTTCCCACCATAATTAACCGGGCTAAGAAAAACGGATTCTATTAAAAGAAACCACCCAAAAAAGTTCATGATCGGGAAGTCCTCACCAACTATACCGGAGAGCTCATCCAACATGATTCCTCCCATCACCGCTTTTCGCCTGGTGCCAAAGAAAAATGGTATCTCATCACCAACTTAGATGATTACAGCCGCATGATTGTATTTGCCCAGTTCGTTCTACGGGAAACCAGCTGGAATCATATCCAAGCTTTCAAAGCAGTCTGGCTTCGCTATGGCCTTCCTCTTTCTTATTACGTCGATAGTCACTCGATATTTCGCTTTGTCCAGAATCGGGATAGTGTCTGGAGAAAACCTACCCATTTTACCGATGAAGTCGATCCCCAGTGGAAACACGTACTCAATGATTGCCGGGTGAAAGTTTCGTATGCCCTGTCTCCACAAGCCAAGGGAAAAATTGAAAGACTCTACCAGTGGTTACAGGATCGTATTGTTCTTCGGACCTATTATCGGGAAAATGTCACGACCATTGAAGAAGGACAACATATTCTCCAAAAAGAAATCAATCGGTATAACTACCAGCAGGTTCACAGCACTACTCGAGAAATACCAGCTCTTCGGATGGAAAAAGCTCTCCGGCAGGGAAAGTCTCTTTTTCGAGAATTTATCCTTCCCGCTCCTTTTCAATCTACCAAGGATATCTTCTGCTTGCGGGCTTCAACGGGTGGTCAATCCCTATCGAAAGATCTCCTTTCAGAATGTTGAATTCAAGGTTTCTGGGGTTCCGATTCGTGAAAAGGTTCCACTCCGCATTGTTCCCGATAAAGAAACGAACCTTGCTGAAATCCGACTATGGTACAAATCCCAGCTAGTGGGAGTAGAGAAAATGAAATGTTCAGCATTGAGCTTAGTGCAATATTAAAACTTAAAGGGTGCAATTTTAAATTTTAGGTAACATATTTTAAATATGTTTCTCTATAATTAATGATAAAAAAGTATCTTTGTAATATAATAAACATATAATGTAAAATTTATTTCATAAGGTGGTTTTAATTTTCATGACTAACAGAAAAAATCGTATCGACTATATTACCAAAACTCTGTCTTTACGAGGTTTAATTAATATTAAAGAATTGTCGGATAAGTTAAATGTTTCAGAGATGACGATTCGAAGGGATTTGGAAATTCTTGCTAAAGAAAACATCGCTCAAATAATACATGGTGGGGCTGTTCTTAAGAAGAATATCTCGACTGAAAGCGAACAAGATTCCTATTTAATCAGTAAAGCTGAATCCCAAATGATACGAGAAAAAATGAAAATATGCCAAATGGCGGCTTCATTAATCGAATCGAATGATATTATAATCATTGATAATGGAACCACTACTGAACATCTTCCGAAATATATGCCTACGAACATTCCCCTCACGATTATTTGTTTTGCACTTAACATTTTTTATGGTCTTTATAAAAATAACAATTATAAGATCATAATGACCGGTGGATACTTCCACCATAATACTTTAATGTTTGAAAGTGCCGAGGGTGTCGAATTTATTAAAAAGGTTAGGGCTAATAAAGCTT
>JAAYUP010000223.1 GCA_012517635.1 Candidatus Atribacter alterifermentans | reverse complement strand
CCATTCCGAACCCGGAAGTGAAGCCCTCCAACGCCGATGATACTGCCTGGGCAGCTGGGTGGGAAAGTAGGACGCTGCCGGGAGTGAATATGAGAATCACACAAATAGGGCTGGAGAGATGATCTTCAGCCCTATTTGTGTGAAAAGGCTTGGGGTGATTGAATAGAATGTTTAACAAGAATAATGGGATTCGTTTATAATGAAAATATGGTTAAAGAACGATCACTCATCAAAAATACTGCAATAGTTGGAGCTGGTACATTTCTATCTCGTATTACCGGTCTTTTAAGGGAAATTCTGGTTTCTTCAATGTTTGGAGCTTCTTGGGTAACTGATGTCTTTTTTGTTGCCTATACCATACCGAACTTGCTTCGTCGTTTGTTTGCGGAAGGAGCACTTAGTACTTCAGTTGTTCCGGTATTTTCTCAGTATTCGGAAAAAAGCCACCAGGAATCACGAAAGTTTATTTATTCTGTCTTTACCGGTCTTACCTTAGTCGTATCGGTTGTTTGCATAATTGGAATAGCTTTTTCACCATGGATCGTTAAAATGGTTGGAATAGGTTTTCGTTCTGAACCAGAAAAGATCCAAATGGCTACTCACATGACCCGCATTATGTTCCCCTTTTTACTCATTATATCCTGGTCAGCTTTGGTTATGGGGATATTGAACACCATCCACATTTTCAGTTGGTCAGCGATAGCACCGGTTTTTTTTAATGCTGGGACCATTCTTACTCTTTTACTTTTCAAAGCTTTTGCCGGTCCTTACTCATTAGCGATTGGTGTGCTGATTGGTGGTATTGGCCAATTTGTTATTCAACTGTATCCCTTTTATAAAAAAGGATATGCACTCCGATTTTTTAAAAGATTTTGGAGCGATCCAGGTTTTCGTGAAGTGATTCGACTCATGCTGCCTGTTACCTTAGCTTTGGCAGTTGGTCAATTGAATACCTTAGTCGATCGTATTATTGCTTCAACTTGTCAAGAAGGAGCAGTATCGGCTCTCTACTATGCCGATCGTTTATTAGAACTTCCTTTAGGAATTTTTGGTATTGCTCTTTCGACCGCGATTCTTCCTTCTCTGTCACAATTAGTTTTTAAAAATAATCCCCAGGAGTGGAATTATACTTTTACTCAAGGAATCCGATTGGTTTTATTTATAATGATTCCCATTACTAGCTATTTAGCTATATTTCGAAATGAAGCAATACGCCTAATCTATGAACGGGGAATGTTTGATGCTAACGCTACTCAGATGACTGCTCAGAGTCTTCTGTTTTATGTTCCCGGACTGGTTTTCTTCTCGATGAACCACATTATTACCAAAGCCTTTTATTCACTCAAAGATACTGTGACACCAGTTCGAATCAGTGTTATTATGGTGGGTGTAAATGTGATTTTAGATTTACTATTGGTCCGTTACTTCAGTTTTAGTGGTCTAGCCTTGGCAACTTCTCTGGTTGCAGTGCTCAATTGTATCTGTTTATTTTATTTCCTTAAAAGAAAACATACCTTTTATAAAAAGGACCGAACCATTTATTCCTGGTTGGTGAAAATAGTTATTTTAAACCTCCTTTTTATAGGATTTTGTTGGGGGATCCTTCATTTGGTGCAAAACCTACAGAGTAAGGCATCATTGCTAGCCTTTTTTGGGATTTCATTAGTCGTATTTTGCTTAATCTATATTTTGCTTTCTCAGTCCATGGGATTGAAAGAAGGAAAATCGATTTGGTCTTTTATTCGTCGAAATTTAGGAGGAAAGGGTTAAGGTTATGACCGAAAACCAAGTCATTCGTAATTTTTGTATAATCGCTCATATCGACCATGGAAAATCAACCTTAGCTGATCGTATTTTGGATTTATGTCATGCAATTCCAAAACAAAAAATGCGAGATCAAGTGCTGGATCGTATGGATTTAGAGCGAGAAAGAGGAATAACCATCAAGGCAAAAGCAGTAAGATTACAATATTTTTCTTCACATCGAAACTGTTCTTTTATTTTCAATATGATTGATACTCCCGGTCATGCCGATTTCAGTTATGAGGTATCAAGAAGTTTGGCAGCTTGTGAAGGAGCAATATTAGTTATCGATGCGACTCAAGGGGTTGAGGCACAAACTTTAGCGCATACCAACCTTGCCTTAGCTGAAGGTTTGGCTGTATTACCCGTAATCAATAAAATAGATCTCCCATCAGCTAATCCCGAACGGGTTTGCGAAGAAATGAAGAGCATTCTTGGCCCAAGCCCTCTCCCAATTACTTTGGTAAGTGCCAAATTGGGAGAGGGGGTCGAAGAACTCTTAGAAAAAGTAATTGATTATATTCCATCCCCTCAAGGTCAGAAAGAGAAATCATTAAAAGCTTTAATCTTTGATTCAGTCTATGATACCTATCGAGGGGTTTTGCCCTTTATCCGAATCTTCGAAGGTTCCATTCAAAAGGGTTTCGAAATCATGATGTATTCGAATAAGCAGAAATATCAGGTGATAGAATTAGGAATTTTTAATCCCGACATGAAAGAGGTTGACTCTCTCGGTCCGTGTGAAGTTGGATATTTATCTTGTAATATAAAAGCCATTCAGGATTGTCGGGTCGGAGATACAATCACTTCAGCTGTCAAGCCAACTTCTCAAGCCGTACCTGGATATAAACAAGCAAAACCAATGGTTTTTTGTAGTTTTTATCCAGTGAACGCCGAAGGATATGAGATTTTAAAAGAAGCTTTAGAAAAGCTCCAACTCAATGATGCATCTTTGGTATATGAAGCCGATGTTTCTGAGGCTTTAGGGTTTGGTTTTCGTTGCGGCTTTTTAGGATTGCTTCATATGGAAATTATTCAAGAACGCATTGAACGAGAGTTTGATATTGAAGTGGTAGCAACTGCTCCTCACGTGGTTTATCATATCTTGACAAAAAATGGTGATTTCATTGAAGTCAAATCCCCACGAGATTTTCCACCAGCTGGAGATATTGAAGAAGCGGAAGAACCAATTGTCGAAATAAAAATCATAACTCCATCGACTGCCATTGGTGGAGTGATGGACCTCTGCCAATCCAAAAGAGGTATTTTACAAGATATGATTTACCTGGATCCAAATACGGTGATTATTCGCTATCATTTGCCTATGGCTGAAATTCTTTTTGATTTCTATAATCGGCTTAAATCAGTAAGTCGTGGGTATGCAAGTATGGATTATGAGTTTTTTGGGTATGCCCCATCCAATCTAGTTAAAGTGGATATTTTAGTAAGTAAAGAAAAGGTTGACGGATTGTCCTTTATTAGCCATCAAGAAAATGCGATTCGCCGGGCACGAGAATTAGTAACACGTCTACGGAAATTAATACCTCGACAAATGTTTACTGTTTCAGTTCAAGCCGCCATTGGGGGAAAAGTCATCGCTCGAGAAGATGTGGCAGCTTTAAGAAAAGACGTATTAGCAAAGTGTTATGGTGGAGACATTACACGGAAAAGGAAACTTTTAGAAAAGCAAAAAGAAGGAAAAAAGAGAATGAAGGCGGTAGGAAAAATAAGCATTCCTCAGGAAGCATTTTTAGCGGTTTTACAAACTGAAGAACCATGAAAGAAATTGCTTTATATATTCATGTTCCCTTTTGTATTCAAAAGTGTCGTTATTGTGATTTTGTTTCTTATCCCAATCGTCAATCCGACTCGATTGCTGACTATTTTAAAGTTCTCATTCAAGAATTACAAATACGCACCAAGTACGATAGTCTTCAAGATATCGTTTTAAAGAGCATTTATTTCGGTGGGGGGACGCCATCTCTGGTTTCACCAGAAATTTTAAAGGATTTTTTGCTCCACCTCCGTCAAAACTTTCAGTTTTCAAAATTCATTGAAATAACAATCGAAGCGAATCCTGGAACATTAAATCCAGAAAAAATTCGAGATTTTGCTTATGTAGGTATTAATCGTCTCAGTTTAGGCATTCAAAGTTTTCAGAATCGTTTTTTATCTTTTTTAGGGCGATCCTATCAGGAAAAAGACGTTCACAACCTCTTAATACATTTAATGAATAGTGGCTCATTTTTGAACTGGAATTTTGACCTCATGTACGGCCTTCCTTTTCAAACTTTTTCGGATTGGAAAAAAGAAATAGAGTATGTATTATTGTATCAGCCCTCTCATTTTTCTCTTTACAATCTCACTTTAAGCCAGCGGGTACCTCTCGGATCTTTTTTAAAAAGTCACTTGGCCTCGTTTCCTGGTCAAGACTGGGAGGCATCAATCTATCGATGGACACAGCAGGTGTTAGGAAAATATGGATATAAAAGATATGAAATATCGAATTTTGCTCAACCTGGTTATGAGTGCCTTCACAATCTAACCTATTGGCGAAATCAAGAATATTTAGGGTTGGGAGTATCTTCCTGTTCTTACTTAAGGGGGATCAGAATGAGAAATACTTCATCATTGAGTCACTATCAAAAAAAAATTAAAAATGGTCAATCTCCAGTGATAATGAAAGATATTCTTAACGTTAAACAAAAATTAGCCGAAGAGATGATTCTTGCTTTACGAACGAGCGAAGGAGTCGAAACGGAAAAACTATTCAAAACTTACCCGGAACCTTTTGTTCAGGAGAAACTAATTCTTTTAGAGAATTTTGTTCAAAGTCATTTAGTTTATAAAAGGGCGGGGAGGTGGATTCTTACTTCTAGAGGGACTTTAATTGCCAACCAATTGTTCCTTGAAATTTTCGATTAAGGAAGGAAAAAGATCTTTATAATTAAAAAAAATCGATGCAAAGTCTTTCAGAATATGATATTTTTATATTATGATTCCTATCCGAGATGAGTTACCAACAAGAAAATTTCCATTTGTTACAGTTTTTTTAATCGCTTTAAATATTTTTATCTTTCTTTTTGAAATCTTACAAGGCCAAGGATTAGATTCATTTTTCCAACGCGGAGGATTGGTTCCAGCTTTCCTTTGGGGTAATGGGGAAACGAATTCGTCTTTCATTGCACCATGGTTTACCTTGTTCAGTTCCATTTTTTTGCATGGGAACATACTCCATCTTGGCTCAAATATGCTTTATTTATGGATTTTTGGCAATAATGTTGAGGATTTTTTAGGGCATTTTCATTATTTCATGTTTTATCTGATTAGCGGTCTATTTGCCGGGTTGGTTCATGCTTTCATATTTCCCTCTTCAACCATACCAACCATAGGTGCAAGTGGTGCTATTGCTGGGGTGATGGGTGGGTATTTTATCCTTTTTCCTGGTGCTCGGGTTATTGTCATGTTAATATTTGGTTTTTTTGTCACTTTTGTGAGAGTGAAAGCTTTTTTCGTTTTGGGAATTTGGATTTTTCTCCAAGCGATTTCCAGCTTGACCTCATTAGGCATGAGTTCAAGGGGAGGCGTCGCCTGGTTTGCTCACATTGGAGGTTTTTTGTTTGGTGTGTTATGGTGTAAAATAGTTTCAAATCGATACTATCGAACCCATTATTGGTGAAGATTACCAAGAAATGTCTGAGGAGGAATGCACTTGTTTATAGAAGAAATAATGATTCCAGAAGCTCCAATTGTCAATGACTTCGATACAGTTGGGGATACCATTCAGTTTTTAAATCGCAGAAAACTTACTGGGGTTTCAGTTGTCGACCTGGAGCAAAACTTAGTAGGTTACTTTTCTGGAAGCGATTTTTTCAATTATCTTGAAAACGAAATAAAAAAAGAATTAGGAAACACGCCCATATCTTTCTATGAATTCCGAAAAAAAATGAGAGAACTTTTTGATAAAGAGGTGTCCGAATTTCTATCGGAAAAAAATGAATTTCTTGAAGCAAGCGAGACCGAAGAAGATGCAATTCATTTTTTTCTCAAATCTGATTTGGAAATAGTCCCAGTCGTGCAGATAGGGAAAGTGATTGGAATGCTGAGTAAGACGAAATTGCTCCAAGTTATGCTTGAAAATAAATAAGAGGAGGTTGTAGAAATTGGACAAAAAAACCATTCGAGATATTCCTAAAGATCAGTTAAAAGGAAAGAAAGTTTTGGTACGAGTTGATTTTAATGTTCCTTTGAATGAAAAGCGGGAAGTAACGGATGATACTCGAATCGTTATGAGTTTACCTACTATTCGTTTTTTGCTGGAACAAGGAGCGAGAGTTATTTTGGTTTCTCATTTAGGAAGACCGAAAGGTGGACCAAAAGATGAACTCAGAATGAATCCTGTTGCT
>JAAYUP010000222.1 GCA_012517635.1 Candidatus Atribacter alterifermentans | reverse complement strand
TTCTAGGATCTGTTTTTCTCGGTGATCTCTAATTTTTTCTATCCCTTGTTGGATGTTACAATACGATTCCGGATCGAGGAAAAAAAGACTTAAGTTTTCTAATTCAGTTTGAATCATTCCAATTCCCAGGCGATGAGCGATTGGAGCAAATATTTCTAAGGTTTCACGCGCAATTAATTCTTTTTTATCCCGATATTGGTATTTCAGAGTTCGCATATTATGAAGGCGATCGGCTAATTTTATTATAATAACCCGAATGTCCTCTGCCATAGCGACAAAGAGTCGTCGATAATTTTCAATCTGTTCTTCCTCTTTGGAACTAAAGTGAAACCCGACATTTAGTTTGCTAACTCCTTTAACCAGTAAGGTTATTTCTTTCCCAAAACTTTCAATGAGTTGAATTTCATTGATTTTGGTATCTTCTAAAACATCGTGAAGTAAGGCAGCAGCAATGGTACTGTCATCCATGCGAAGATCAGCAACAATGTGAGCGACTGATAATGGATGGATAATATAAGGTTCACCAGATAGACGACTTTGCCCTGAATGAGCAGCTACCGAGTAATCATAGGCTTTTTTTATCATTTCTCGGTCGCTATTGGGGTTATAAGAATCTATTTGCTCTTGAAGGGATTCAAGAGTAATCGTTTTGGAATAAATATTATTTACTTCTTCCTTATTTTGAAGCATATTTTCCTCCCTTTTTTTCGAAAGAAAGGTATGAGCTTCATAGATAACTACCCAAAACACAAAATCCAATAAATTGAGGCCTCCCTCAGCACTTCTTAAAACCCAACCAATAGAATGGAATTGAATTCTTCATTTCGAAGAGTAAAGCGTTCCGATAATCTCATCCGACACCATAGACATCATCTTAGGACTACGCATACAGATGCCGTGAGGATCTCTTTTTTTTCGATTTATCACTCTTTTAAAAGTGAAATTCCCAGACCGCACAAGACGCTCCTCACATGACGGTGCTGGTTGATGAGGTTGCCACGATATCAAACCAAAGAACGATTAGACTCTTCGCAATCGGACTGTGTCATAATGATTCTGTAAATTATTTACCCCCACTTATACGAATATTTTACGGTCATATTGGGAATAAAGAACCAAAAATTAAGGATATGTGTTATGTGTCCTCCCCTTTTAGGCTATACTTGGTGTAAAAAAGGGATTGTAACACAGTCTGAATGGCAATTTTAGATGAGGGTTTTCTCCCTCAATACAATCATCTTCCATTAATAGAGAAAGATCAAATTATTCAGTCTAATTTAATCAAAGAGTAAACTGGATATTTATCGATGGCTTTCCTCCCCTGCAAAGATTCTAACTCGATTAAAAATGCAATTCCAATGATTTCGCCACCGGCTTCCTCGATCATCTCGCAGACAGCTTGAATTGTTCCCCCGGTTGCCAATAAATCGTCGATAATGACCACTTTTTGATTTTTTTCTATGGCATCTATATGTATTTCCAGGGTGGCATTCCCATATTCCAAATCATAAGTCTTTGATCGAACTGCTGCTGGCAGCTTTCCCTTTTTTCGAACCGGCACAAATCCAGCATTCAAAAGATAGGCAATGACAGAACCTAAAATAAAACCACG
This sequence comes from Candidatus Atribacter alterifermentans, assembly GCA_012517635.1. Taxonomy (GTDB): domain Bacteria; phylum Atribacterota; class Atribacteria; order Atribacterales; family Atribacteraceae; genus Atribacter; species Atribacter alterifermentans. The sequence goes on along the minus strand of JAAYUP010000222.1, from coordinate 12,153 downwards.
AGCTTCAATTCCGACCACGATATCCACATCTTGACCATCAAAAAGATGAAACAGCGAATCGACTGCTTGGTGAAAGGCGTCTTTGTTTTTTAATAAAGTTGTTATATCTTTAAACTGAATTCCAGTTTTTGGAAAATCAGGAATGTTACGAATAACAGAGGCTAAATCCATTTGTTTCATCCCTTTCATTTTTTAATTCGCCAATCCATAATTTTTAAATAGGGTTGATCCCAATATCTTTTCCGTACTTCAAATATTAAATCGATCAATGAACTTGTAGCTAAATCGGATACATTCTCGCTTCGAATCATAGCATCAATACGATGTTGCCTCATTTTATTATTTTGCATGAGAACTAATTCCAAATACTGGCGGTTTCTCCCTGAATACCATCTTTCATTAACGGTAACATCCGAAGAAACAAACAGCGGATTGGGATTTTTTTCCCCAAATGGTTCCAGTTTGTTTAACCATAGCATTAACTGTGAATCTACATCGGCCATGGTTACCTGAGCATCGACAACGATACCATTTTTTTCTTGCAGCATTCTTATTCGCTCACCGAATACCTCGTTGAGACGCTGTCGGAATGCCTCAAGATTTTTCAAAGGAATTTTAAGCCCGGCAGCCATTTCATGACCTCCGTGTCGAATGAGCAACGATGAGACTTTGTCCAAAGCATCAGTTATATTAAATCCTAAAATACTCCGGGCTGAGCCAATTGCACAGGTTTCATTTTCACTCAGTACAATAACCGGTCGCAGTAAGCGTTCGCTTAATCTGGACGCAATGATTCCTAAAACACCCGTGCTCCAATTTTTCCCAGAAACGACTACAATACTGTCCTTCATGGATTCCTGATTCTTTTTGTCTTCAAACAAGCTGGAAAAAACTCTGTTTTCTTCTTTTTGTCGTTTTTGATTCAATTCATTAAGACACTTCGCATGCTGAAGAGCGTTATGATAATTATCGCTAATCAAAAGCTCAAAGGCTGTTCTTGGGTCTTCAACTCTTCCAGCAGCATTTAATCGAGGGGCAATAATATAACCAATTTGTTCTGATTGAATATCTTTATTATTAAAACCAACCACTTCCAAGAGAGCTTGCAATCCACAACCAGGATTTTGATTTATTTTCTTTAAACCATATTTCACGATGACCCGGTTCTCACCCAATAATGGGACGACATCTCCAACTGTTCCCACACAGGCTAAAGCAATGAATTCTTCAATAGGAGAAAAAGCCATTCCTCGATAGATGGCATATTCGTGCACTAAGGCTAACGCGACTCCAGCACCTGATAAAGGGAGGAGAATTTTTTGGCCACTCCAATCCCAGGTTGAAACCAAAACATCGGCATTGGGTTGATCATCGGGCTGGGGAACATGATGATCGGTTATGATAACTCGAATTCCTTTATTTTTTAAAATGCTGACTCCCTTGACGTCTTTAATTCCAGCATCGACAGTAATAACCAAATCTGGATGACTATTGAGTATATTTTCAATGGCTTTTTCCGACAAACCATATCCTTCATGAAAACGATTGGGAATATAGGTGTCAACATAAGGAGTTAATTTTTTTAAAAAAAGGAAGAGAATTGCACAAGCAGTCAATCCGTCAGCATCATAATCCCCAAAAATGAGAATTTTCCCATTTCCCTTGATAACTGAATCAATTAATAAAACCGCTTTTCTAAGGTTTGGTAAAAAACGGAGATTATCAAGAGAAGATAGGTCTGGATCTAAAAAAGAGCGAGCTTCATGAGGGGTAATAATACCCCGATTCATAAGTACCCGTGCAATCGAGATTGGCGAACAGAGACTATCTGCTAAGTGTTTTAAACAGCCTCTGTTCACTTTTCGAATTTGCCATTTCCTCTGATACAAATAATTTTTACCTCCTCAGAGGTTTTCTGACTTCCCACTCATAAAAGAGCATTGCAGCTACAAATATTGAAGAAAAAGTTCCGAACAATAAACCTATAAGCATGGTGAGAGCAAAGGGTTGCAACATTTTTCCTCCAAAGAAATAGAGGATTATGACTGCACCTATTGTAGTCGTTCCAGTCATAATAGTTCTTGAAAGGGTTTCGTTGAGACTGGCATTGATAAGGGTTTTGGCATCCTCGCGCTTACGATAGTTCAATCGTTCACGAATCCTATCCATGACCACTATAGAGTCATTAATCGAATATCCTAAAACGGTGAGTAATGCTGCCAATATAGTGGTGTCAAATTCAATATTTAATAATGCTACCAACCCCAGAGTCATTATGCCAGTATTGGCTAAAGCTAAAACTGAGGTGACTGCTGGCCGCAATTCAAAACGTATTCCAACATATATCAAAATTCCAATAATAGAAAAAAGAAGAGCCAAATAGGCTGCTCGTCTTAATTCACTCCCTACCGTTGGACCAACTTCTTCATTTCGAACAATATTCAGTTCACCGATTTGATTTTTTAAAGAGTTGGTGAGTTGGTTCCTTTGGTCTAAGGTCAACTGAGGTGTCCGAATAGCAACTTCAAAATCTGAAAATCTCTGGATAGTGCTTGCCGAAAGATCGAATTCGTCTAATACTTTCCGAATTTGTTCGGCTGTTACTTCTTGGGCAAAATGATATTGAAGAAGGGTTCCACCACGAAAGTCTACTCCATAATTAATACCACGGATTAATCCAATCACAGTGAGTATGATAAATATCATACAAATTGTATACGAAATTTTTCGATGATCAACAAAATTAAAATTTGGTTTTACTAATATTTCCATATCGGGTCCCTCCGCATTCTACGATTTAATTGTTGGCTTTGGTGCGAAATAATCAATCAGCAGTCTTGTCACCCAAATCCCGGTAAACATACTACAGATGATACCTAAGGTGAGAGTAATTCCAAACCCACGCACCGAACCCGATCCAATAAAGAACAACAACGCAGCAGCAATAATGGTGGTTATGTTAGAGTCAAGAATGGTTCGGAATGCCTTATCAAAACCAGCTTGAATTGCTGCTCTCCATGTTTTTCCAGCACGATATTCTTCTTTGATTCTTTCAAAAATTAAAACATTCGCATCAACCGCCATGGCGATGGATAAGATAAATCCTGCAATACCTGGCAAAGTAAGAGTCGCCTGTAAAACAGAAAGCAAAGCTAATGTAAACAGTGCATAACATACTAAAGCAATATCAGCAAGAATTCCTAACCAACCGTAATAGAGGAACATAAAAATAAATACAAATATACCGGCGATTATTGCTGCTCTTAATCCACTAGTAATTGAGTCTTTTCCAAGGGATGGCCCAACCGAGCGTTCTTCAGCAACAACCACTTTAACTGGAAGGGCACCAGCTCTTAATAATATAGCTAAATTTTGGGCTTCATCCAGAGTAAACTGACCAGTAATTTGAGCATCACCTTGGAGAATAGGTTCCTGAACAACTGGATTGGATATTAAATTCCCGTCAAGATAAATGCCAATTGGTTTCCCAACATTGGTGGTAGTAGCCTGACCAAATAGCTTTGCTCCCTCATCATTAAAAGATATAGAGACTGTTGGTCTTCCAAAACGGTCATATTGAACTTGAGCATTTTTAAGTGTTGCTCCGGTTAGTAAGGTTTTTCCAGTTTCATCTTTAAATTCCAACAAAGCAGTTTGTCCAATAATCTCCACTGCTCTTTGGGGATCGGCAATTCCTGGAAGCTGAACTAAGACTCTTTTTTCACCCTGTCGGAGAATTAATGGTTCAGCTACTCCTAATTGGTCTATTCGATTTCGAACAATTTCAACCACTCGTTTCACTGAATCTTCATCGAGGGGAGCTTCTGGAGTATCAACGCACTCTAAAAGGATATGGGACCCTCCTTTCAAGTCCAAACCCAAACGAATTTTTTTCTCGACAGGAAATACTGCTATAATAGCCAAAACGACTAAAGCGATGGTAATGATTAATCTCCAGGGAAAATCTTTCCAATTCTTTGTCAAAATATCCTGCCCCCTTTAACCAATTTCTTTTCCTTTTTTACTTTTTCGTAGAAATTGCTGATTTGACAAAACGGATATTGACTCCCTTGGAAACTTCGAGGGTGATTTCATCATCGGACACCTGAATCACGGTACCATGAATTCCTCCAATGGTAACTACATGATCGCCCTTCTGTATGCTACTAATCAAATCTCTCTGAGCTTTTTGTTTTTGCTGTTGTGGTCGAATGAGCAAAAAGTAAAATATGACGATGATGAAAATGAGCGGAAGCAGTTGTGTAAACATACTACCTGCTGGTGGGGCAACTGGTGCTGCACCACCGGTTGCTGTGCCACCGGTTGAAGCATACGCTATTGAGGTAAAGAAACCCATATTCTAATCACTCCTTTAAAAATTTGTTTTATGTATTTACAATCTGTCCCTGGAAACATGCAAAGAGATCAGATGATAAATCTTGAAAAGAACCGTTTAAAATGGCCTTACGAATACGATTCATTAACTCTACCATAAAAAAAAGATTGTGTATAGTAGCCAGTTCAGCCGCTAAAATTTCTCCGGCTTTAAATAAATGACGTAAATAAGAACGTGAAAAATTTTGGCAAGTGTAACACTGACACTGGGGATCAATTGGATTGGAATCCCGAGAATATTCTAACCGGTCGATATTCATCCTTCCTGACCAGGTTAATAATGCTGAGTTTCGGGCATTCCGGGTGGGAAGAACACAATCGAACATATCGATTCCTCTCCTTACTCCTTCAATGATGCTATCGGGTGTACCAACTCCCATAAGATAGCGAGCATGTGATTTGGGCAAGTAAGGCTCTACTTCATCAATCATTGCATACATGATCGGCTTGGGTTCTCCGACGCTTAGCCCTCCAATGGCATAGCCATCAAAACCAATTCTTACTGTTTCTTCCGCACTATACTTTCTTAACTCGGGGAGTGTCCCTCCTTGTACAATTCCAAATAACATTTGCGAGTCCGATTGAAATGCTTCCCGACATTTTTGAGCCCATACCAAAGTTCGATCAGTTCCCATCTTGACATGATAATCACTCGCTGGGTATCCAACACATTGATCAAGAACCATAACCACATCAGCACCAATGTCTTGCTGGATTTGCATTGATGTTTCAGGAGTAAAACAATGAAGAGACCCATCTAAATGAGACCGGAAAAGAGCTCCTTGGTCATCAATTTTTACTAAATCTGAAAGGCTAAAGATTTGAAAACCACCACTATCAGTGAGTATTGAACCATCCCAAGACATAAAACGATGAAGACCACCCATCTCACGTATTAAATCTTCTCCAGGTCGGAGATGGAGATGATAGGAATTTCCCAATACCATTTTCACTCCAACAGCCTTTAATCGATCAGGTGCCATGGCTTTTACGGTTCCCTGAGTTCCGACTGGCATAAATACTGGAGTTGGGATGTCACCATGAGAGGTATGGAGTATTCCAACTCGGGCTTTACTTTGTTCATCCTGATGGATGAGTGTAAAAGATTTCATGAGTATTCATTTCTCCTTTATTCAAAAAATCATAGTCTCTGATGGATTTTCATGTAATTGAACTTGTGCTCTATTATACTGTTAGAAAATGAAGGTTGCATCCCCAAAGCTAAAAAAACGATAACGTTTTTCAATGGCTTCTCGATAAGCTGTTTTCATAAAATCAATTCCAGCAAAAGCACAAACTAGCATAAACAGCGTGGAACGAGGAGTATGAAAATTGGTTATCATCGCATCAACCACCTGAAATGAAAAACCTGGATAAATAAAAATATCAGTTTCTCCACTGTTCTCAACTATTCTTCCCTGCTGACGATAAATTGATTCAAGAACCCGAACGACTGTTGTACCAACAGCAATTATTCGACCTCCATTATTTTGAGTCTCTTGAATGATTTTAGCCGTCTCCTCATCCAATTGGTACCATTCGCTATGCATTTGGTGTTCCTCAATGGTTGAGGTTTTAACTGGGAAAAAAGTTCCAGGACCGACATGAAGAGTGAGTGAGGCAAATTGAATACCCTGATTTTTTAGTTTATCGATTAATGACTGAGTAAAATGAAGCCCAGCAGTTGGAGCTGCTACTGAACCTTTACGTCGAGCGTAAATGGTTTGATATTCTTCTAATTTTATATGAGGTGTCTTAATATAAGGTGGAGTCGGTGTGATTCCAAAATTTAAAAATATTTCATCTTCTCTTTCCGGTGGAAAGGAGGGAAGAAGGAGCCACCAATCTTTTTCTCGACCTATCACTTCCCAGAATATTTCTGGATGTCTCTGAAGGGAGAGAATCGTTCCTTCCCTAACCCGCTTTGAATGGTTCAGCATGCATGCCCAGAACCCTTGGTATCGATGGAGGAAAAGAAGTTCGACTTTCCCACCGTTTGGATTCTTTTGAGTATAAAAACGAGCTGGAATCACTTGGGTATCATTGATAATTAAAAGATCTTTCGGTTTTAAGTACTGACCTAAATCGAAAAAATGACGGTGTTCAATATTGTGAGACCGACGATTGATAACCATTAATCGGCATTGATCTCGTGGAAAAACCGGTTGCTGGGCGATGAGTTCATCAGGAAGATAAAAATCAAATTGATCAGTTGAAATCATTTAAAGCGAGCCTTTTTAATTTCACAACCAGGAAAATAGTGAAACAGAATTTCCTGATAGGAATATCCTTCCATAGCCATTCCCCGAGCTCCCCATTGTGAGAGGCCAACTCCATGCCCATAACCTTTTCCTCGAAACAAATACTTAGAATGATCACGATACAGAGTTTCGGGATTATGAAGAGTTTCAAGAGTTTCTTTTTCTTCAAATCTCTCTACAGGTTTTGGCGGAGAAGACTGTTTCATTCGACTTGAATTTGATTTTTGTCTCTCTTGTTCTCGTAGACTTAGAAAAGTGAAAATATCATCAAGGCTCCAATCTTTATCTAACATTTCACGATAGCCTGGGTTTCCATTGTTGCTACCCAGATTTTCAGAAACAGATGAAGAAGGGGACAGAGTCGCTTGGGGTTTTATTATCGGTTTGGCTGGTATCAGGGTTTTTTTTATGGGTGTCAGTTCAAAAAAAGTACTTGGAAGCCGATCATATCCTAAAGCTTCCCGAAATTTACTGGCTGGGATTTGGTATTTTTTTAGGGTAGTCTGAATTAATATTTTGCTTACCCTTTGTTCCCCGGAGTTCGGCTGGGCTTGAACATCAACAATCAAACCCTGAATAAACCCAGCTTGTTGCAAAGCTCGAGTCAATTCCTCAGAACTGATTTCCACTTCCCATTGAGCATGAGGAGAATCGTTTTCCCAGGGGGAATAAACGCTTACCAGGTAAGGAACATTTTTTCCCCATACATTGAAAGCTGAATCAGTGCAGCCTCCGCTTTCGGAATGAAAACATACCCCTGCCGGTTGATTCTGGTAGGTAAGAATGAAACCTTTTATTGAATCGATTAGCTTGTTGGTAATAGGATCTTCAGCATTTACTCCTCCATAAACCTGGCAATGCGATGTGGCACAAAAATCATAACCTTGCTCACGGTGACGAGTTAAGTTTTTTACTGCATAGGTTCGAGCAGTTATAATTTGAGCTTTTACGGCTTCTTCTGGCCAATGTGGGTTTATTTCCATCTTAATTGTTCCGCGAATATAATCATCCAAATAGAGATGATTAATGACTATAAGATTTCCCCGTTCATTTTTTAAAGTGAAAGAACCACGAAATGGAAGGTTGTTTACCAGGATAAAACCTTTACCTTGGGTTGTTACTCGGAAAGAAGAAGATACCAATTGTCTCTCTTGCCAAACCACTTTCGTCTTGCTGGCAATAAAAGAAAGCTGCTCTTGGGCTGATACCGAATAGGCTTTTTTATCGACGATAACTTTCAACCCAGCAGTAGAAGAAAGGAGAACATCGGATTTTCCATTGACAATACAAACAGTTACAACTGGATCATTTTGAGCACAAACCACTTGACCCTCATTGAATAATAAAAAAAATAAAAATATTAAAGGAATAACTATTTTCTTTTTACCCATTATGTTTATTTACCGTCTCAGAATTGAGAAAATGAAAGTTAATATGATACTTATAATAATGCAGGTCACCCAAGGAAAATAAAAGGTAACATTTCCCCTTTTTATAATGATGTCGCCTGGAAGTCTTCCTAAACGCTGAAAGATGGTTATTTTTGGAAGAAACATCATCACCAGGCCGATAATAATGAATATCACTCCAATAATTAAGATGGTTTTTGCCCAAAAAGAAATTTCCATAATCGCTTTTTTTCTCCTTCCCATAGGCTGAAGATACAACCACAATATTTTTGTCGATAAAGGTTTAACTCAACCGATCGATCCTGACTGTTTCGATAATAGAGTTGAAAGTCTCTTTTTAAAAAAATCATATTGTGAGAAAGAGCTATTTGTTCACCAACCAGAAAAATATTATTCTGATTCTGATAAGGACTAATAGTAAGAGTGGTAGTAAAATGCTGAAAAGAATTCTTTTTTCCCCATTCCGCCACTTTTTTAAAACGTAAGCGGTAGCAACCGACACAGCGCTGGGATTCTGACGATATCGATTGAAAATAATCTGTCGGTTGATAAGGAAAGGGAGTAATGCCCTTCTTACCGGTTGCTTCCATATAACGATAAAAATTCTCTTCTCTCCGACAATATTCATCAAATGGATGAATATTGGGATTATAAAAAAGAAAGGTGATATCCCAGCCTTCATTTTCAAGTGCTTCGTGGACTCCAGCTGCGCAGGGTCCGCAACAGGTATGGAGCAGAAGCTTTGGCTTTTTCATAATATCTTTTTTCCTTTAATATATTGATGACCCTGAGGAGTAATCATTCTTCCCCGCGGAGTGCGAATCAGCAATCCAATTTTAATTAAAAAAGGTTCATAAACCTCTTCAACTGTAGCAGCATCCTCACCTAACATCATGGCTAAATTGTTAATACCCACCGGTCCTCCATGATAGTGATCCAGTAATATCTTTAACAAATTTCGATCAATGCGATTAAGACCCATATCATCAATTTCAAGACAGTCTAAAGCGTTTCGAACCAACTCTTTATCAATCACTGTTTTTCCGTAATATTGGGCAAAATCTCTTACTCTCTTTAAAATTCGATTGGCTATTCGAGGTGTTCCGCGAGACCTTCTGGCTACCTCTTCAGAAGCATCTTGATCAATTGAAATGTTCATAACCGCGGCTGATCGTGTAACAATAGCTGACAAATCGTTTTGATTATAAAAATCAAGTTTTTCAATAATACCAAATCGATTTCGCAAAGGTGCACTCAAAAGGCTGATACGCGTCGTTGCTCCAATGAGAGTAAACGAGGGCAAGTTAATTCTCACGCTTCTTGCGCCTGGTCCTTTCCCAATTAAAATATCCAGAGTAAAATCCTCCATAGCACTGTAAAGAATTTCCTCACATACTCTTGGGAGTCGATGAACTTCATCGATAAATAAAATATCTCTTTCTGAAATTGTGGTCAGAATTGAGGCAACGTCTCCAGAGCGGGTTAAACTTGGACCGGATAAATAACGAATGGTAGCATTCATTTCATTGGCAATAATTGATGCTAAAGTTGTTTTTCCTAAACCTGGAGGCCCGTAAAGGATAACGTGATCTAAAGACTCGTCTCGAGTTAATGAAGCTTGAATAAAAACATGAAGATTTGCCCTTACCTTATCCTGTCCGATGAATTCATTTAGTCTTTTGGGTCGCAACGAGACATCGTCATCAGAATCTTTTAAAAAAGTTATAAAATCTTTTTGCTTCGGTAAATCGTTCATTTCAAGCCACCTATTTTAGCTAATGCTTTCTTTAAAAGTACTTCAGTATCGTCAAATATTGCCTGGTCCTCTTGCCAGAGAATATTTAAAACACCTTCGATTTCAGTGGCAGTATATCCTAAACCAGCTAAGGCAGTTTTAACTTCTTTCCAGGTTTTAGTGACCTTTGGCGTAGCAGTTGTGACGAAGTCAGTCTTCCCCAAACGAGGTTTTAATTCCAGCACCAGTCTTTTCACTGTCTTTGAAGAGAGATTGGTTCGGGTAGATAAATAATCAACATTTTCTGCAACTATGAGGTCAGTAAATTCTTTCCAATGGATTCTAGAAAGAATTTTAATGGCAGTTTTATGACCAATGCCTTTCACTCCACAGATCAGATCAAAAGTTTCTCTTTCTTTGGGATCTTCAAATCCGTAGTAAAAAAACTCACCATCTTCACGAAAATAAAAACGTATAAAGAGCTTTTTTTGTTCTCCAATTTTTGCTGAAGAAACAAAAGGGGTCACTTTGATCCGATAACCATAACAATCGGTTTCAAGAATCCATTCGTCATTTTCAACGTTAGCAATCGTTCCTCGAATAGAATCAAACATAGGTATAATTCGTTCCAGACTGGAAAGCATGACAAATAGCAACCGCTAACGCATCAGCGACATCGTCAGGAGTCAATTTTTTCTCATTTATATTAAGAATAGTTTTCACCATGTAGATAACCTGCTCCTTTTTTGCCCTCCCATATCCGACGACTGATTGTTTAACCTGAAGGGGAGTATACTCAAAAACTGGAATTGACTGCATAGCAGCATTCAACAAAATCACTCCCCTGGCTTCACCAACAGAAATAGCGGTTTTGGAATTTTTATTAAAAAAAATCTCCTCAACCGCTACCTCAGTAGGATGATAATTTTCAATTAAATGATTGATTTTTTGATAAATTATATATAATCTTTCCGAAAGTGGGAACTCTTTCTGGGTAACAATAACACCGTATTCAATAGCTTGAACCGTTTCAATCCCTTTCTTTTTAGCTATAATTCCATATCCTGTCGTCGCTGTGCCTGGATCAACTCCCAATACAATTTTTTCCTGAGATGCCATCAGGAGTTACTGCTCCATTGACTCAAGGAGTTCATCAGAAATTTCAAAATTAGAAAAAACTTCCTGAACATCATCTAATTCTTCTAAGCTATCTATCAAGTTAAGAGTTTGCTGGGCTTGCTTACCCTCAAGATGAACAGTCGTTTTTGGTACCATAGTTATTCCAGCATTGATATAGACAATTTTATTTTTATCTATTAAGGCTTTTATCCGATCAAAGTCTGCTGGTGATGTAACAATATCAATGGTTGTGTCGGAGGTCTGGATATCTTCTGCACCAGCCTCGATAGCCATCATCGTTAATTCATCTTCATCCACGCTTCCTTTATCAAAGGATATCAAGCCTTTTCTTTCAAATATCCAGGAAACCGATCCATTTTCTCCTAAATTTCCCCCTAATTTGCTGAATAAATGCCGTACTTCGGCAGTGGTTCGGTTTCGGTTATCAGTCGTTGCATCGACCATCACCGCAACTCCTCCTGGACCATATCCTTCATAGGTTACTTCTTCAATAGCGACCCCTTCGAGCTCTCCGGTTCCTTTTTTAATCGCCTTTTCAATATTTTCTGCAGGCATATTGATTTCACGTTCTTTTAATATTGCATCTCTAAGCCGTGGATTATTGTCCGGGTTTCCTCCGCCTTGTCTCGCAGCGACAGTTATCAATCGAATTAATTTACTAAAAGCTTTCCCACGAGCTGCATCGGTTTTTCCTTTTTTATGTTTAATTGATGCCCACTTTGAATGTCCAGACATAGGTTTCCCCCTTCATAAAAAAGTCTCAATATATTCTACCATAACTGTTTCTTATTGTTCTACCCTTTGAATTCAGGATTGAGTCATGGGTATCCATTTCATCATTATTTTTTAAACTCAGTTTCTTCATTATTTGACTCATCTGGCAATCTCATTTTTTCTAAAGACTCATTAAGGCAAGTTGAAAAAATAATCTTTTAAGTTCATGTTTTTTCGAAACTCATGTTTCCCTTCGTGGTTCAAGAATAGACACGTTCATGCCAGAAGTATGTCATCAGATGAGAGTAAGAAATGTCTGAGAAGATTTTTAAATCCTACTGCTTTTTATTCTTATAGAACACAAATAGGGCTGAAGATCATCTCTCCAGCCCTATTTGTGTGATTCTCATATTCACTCCCGGCAGCGTCCTACTTTCCCACCCAGCTGCCCAGGCAGTATCATCGGCGTTGGAGGGCTTCACTTCCGGGTTCGGAATGG
>JAAYUP010000221.1 GCA_012517635.1 Candidatus Atribacter alterifermentans | reverse complement strand
ATTCTAACAAGGTTAACCCAGTGGCTTTTGCTAATAGCCCAAAAGTTATCGCAACTGGTATGTATCCGATAAAAATCGGAAGCGATGCTAATATACCTTTATTGAGCTCATTAGAATGTTCGATTTTATCTGGAACAGTGTTATTTGCCATCATGGGTAAGAGTATACTGTCAACATGTAGGAAATATCAATATGCTGTCATAGAGTCATTTCTTCCATTTTTCCCTGATTTTATTTTAATTATTCAATTTTTCTTTTTTGCTTACTGTTTCTTAAAGTGAAGGTTCTTCTTTCAAATTTTTGAAAAATTCCCTTCTTTCATTTACACTGATAAAATAAAAACCATCACATTTTGGGGGGAGTGACATGAATGAGCGCGAAAGGGTATTGAATGCCCTTGAGTTTAAACCAATTGATAAGGTTCCATACCATTTAGATTTTACCGTTCCAGCTCGCAATAAAATGATCCAATACTTGAATGATCAAAATTTTGAACAAAAAATCGGCAATCATTTGGCTTTTACCAAGGCACTGCCTCCCGATGCCTTTCAAGAAGTAAAACCAGGGTTTATCCGTGATGAATGGGGAGTGGTATGGAATCGGACCATTGACCCCGATATTGGAAACCCGATTCCGGTCTTTTCCCAACCAAGTCTAAAAGGGTATCGATTCCCCGACCCAGACGATCCCAGACGTTTTCAAGCATTACCAGCTTTTTTAGAAAAAAATAAAGAGAAATTTTGCATTTTAAAAATGTCTTATTCTCTATTCGAACGGACCTGGTCTTTACGGGGAATGGAGAATGTTCTTACTGATATGATTACCAATCCCGAATTCATTGAAGATTTAATGGACCAGATAACTCAATATAATCTGAAAGTCATATCAAAAGCACTGGATATTGGATTTGATGGAGTCTATTTTGGTGACGATTGGGGATGGCAACGAGGACTCATTATGGGACCCGCCATGTGGAGAAAGTTTATTAAACCTCGAATGGGGCAGATGTATGCTTCTATTAAAAACAGAGGGAGAAAGGTTTTCCTCCATTGCTGCGGAAAGGTTGATGAACTGTTTCCCGACCTCATTGAAATAGGTCTTGACGTGTTCAATCCCTTCCAGCCAGAAGTGATGGATATCTTTGCAATTAAAAAACATTATCAAGGCAAATTATCATTCTATGGTGGAATCGGGGTCCAAAGCCTCCTTCCCTTTGGGACGGTTGATGAAGTAAAAAGAGGAGTCCAAAACATTTTAGATGAAATTGGCAAAAATGGTGGGTATATAGCTTCTCCTTCTCATGCTATCCCAAAGGATGTTCCCTGCGAAAATATTGTAGCGCTGTTGGAAGTGCTCAATAATCAATCATAGTTTAAATAACCATGAATTGAGGGGTTTTTCAATTCATGGTTTTCCTTTTTTGTTCATTGCTCATTTTTTATTGATTAAATAAGAACGGAATCAGATTATTAACCGCTTGGTAGATTATACTGGACTCCCATTTGATTTTATCGATCGACATAATCTTCGGGTTAGCGTTTATAATTTCGCTGATGAAATTCTCAAAGATCAAAAAAGCATGGTAAGCATTTATGATTCACGAGTAATTGGTTATGGTGGTTTTGATATTAATAATGACCCAATTCTGGCTGTTATTTCCGGAGGACCTTTCATATCAACCATGAATGACTATCTTCAAACTCAACTCAATTTCAAAACTGATCATACCTATATCCCCTTAAATGAAGAAGCGCACGCTTTATGGAATTGGATTGATAAAGAACAAGGAGACATGGGTTTTCCTAATACTGGTTTCAGCCTAAGTAATGCTCTAAAAAGAACTGGATTCCTCCGAATTTTTGTTGCCAGCGTTCTTTATGATTTAGTCACTCCTTATGATAATACTGTTCATTTAGTCAATCACTTTGATCTTCCTAGGAACTGCTTAAAGAATATCTCCTTTTTTACTTATGAAGGCGGTCATATGATGTATCTCAACTCGGAAGCCCACAAGAAATTTAAAGAGGGCCTCATTAAATTTTATGAACCCCTTCAATGAAAAGCTAATTATTAAAAGTTCTGGGCAATAATGGATCATTGATCCATTATTGCCCTTAAGAAATCTAAGGTAATTCGAGCAGCTCATTGAGAAGTCATTTCTCCAGAATCATATAATGGATTAACTTCCACCAAATCAAAGCCAAGGATTCGATCCTTGCAAGGTAAAGATGCAAGAACTTTTTTGACTTGGATATAACTCAATCCTCCCGGTTCGGGCGTTCCGGTACCGGGTGCAATTGAAGGGTCAAATACATCGATATCGATGGTAACGTACACATTTTTAGATTGGGGAATTTCTCCAATGATCCAATTCAAACCTTTTTCAAAAACCTGTTGAGCAGAGATGATTTTTGTGCCGAATTTTTTTGCTTCCAAGAAAGAATTTTTATCATTGAGTAAACCTCGAATACCGATCTGGGTAATGTGACCGCGTATTTATCTTTAGATTTCTTGAAATATTCCTTTTTCTGCAAATAACTTTGGATCGTATACCTTCACTCCCTGAACGACTCGATGAATAACTCCGGTGGTACTTGGTGAATCAGGTTTGAAGCCAAGGTGGAGGGATTTAAATAAACCCAATAATTGCCCAATAATGACATAGACTGGTGGAGTAAGAACATCGGAAAGAATTGACTGAGAATTGATACTGATATCAATGACTTCATCTCCAAAGCGACGGATCTCGTGTTCAATGGCCTGACCAACCAGAATAGTCATTTTTCCCAATTCCTGCTGTCGGATTTCATTCAAGAGTTCTCCTTCATAGCGGCGAACATAGGGATCAGAAGAGAGAAAAGCAACAACCAGAGTGTGTTTATTGATCACTGCTTTTGGTCCGTGGCGTAAATCAAGGTAGGTATTGTACCCACACATAATCTGTCCACAGGTGAGTTCCTGGAGCTTGAGGTGGGATTCAATGGCTGTTCCATAGTGACTGCCACTTCCCAGAAAGATTGCTCTTTGGAAATCACTTTCAGCGATTTTCTTGACCACTTCTGGTGCCATTGCCAGCACCTGCTTTCCAGCCGCCACCAGTTGGGGAAGCTTTTGGGTGTACTCTTCAGGAGAATAAATTTGGGAACAGGCTTGTCCGTCAATTACCATATTGCTAAAAGATGCCGTCATAGCCAATCCCCGGTCATTGGTTGCCTCATCAAGATCGATGACCAGACTGTTGGGATCTTGCCGTGCTCTTTGGGCTAAACCACCCTCTTTATTGCAGGTGATCACCAGATGACGAATGGAATCGGAAAATTGATTAGCAATCTCATAGGCACCACAACTTTCCGGACTGTCACCTGAACGGGCAAAAGAGATCATCAGCGGATTGCTATGGGCAAAGTATTCCTCAGGATGGGTAACCATCTTCCCAGTCGAAACTACCTGAACCGGAATTGGAAAATTCTGACGAAATAACCCTTGTAAACAATATCCAACAAATTCTGAGGTACCAGCACCGGCTAAATAGAGGATACTCTTTTTCTTTTCGAATTGAGAATTAAAAAGCTCAATTAACCTTTGACGGTATTGAAAGACTCTTTCTCCACTCGACGCCCAAAGATCAACCTGACCATGAATCTCCTGGGGTGTATATTGGATTCCCAGAGCTTCTTTTTGGGTGTCATCGAGGGAAATGAATGCGGATAAAGGGTTCATTTTTTGCCTCCTTTTGCTTCCCCAAAATTGTTTTTACTACTCAATCAATAGGATACGAACCATGGCTATTATATTTCAAATATCTTTTTTCATCAAAACAAGATTAATGTCTCCAGCTTTTGTATTGCCAAGAAATAAGCCGATTGGAACAAAACATATTCATTATCTTCTCAAACCGAAATGTAACTACAGGTCTATCCTGAAAATACCGTGAACCGTGAAGTGTGAACCGTGAACCGTTTAAAAACCACCCTCATCCTCACCTTCTCCCATCAAGAAAGACTGAGGGGGAGAGGGGGTAACTGTATTTTCATCCTCATCTGGTGCTGCAAAGCAGCATGAGGGTCTATCCTGTAAATATCATTAAATGAAAATTCCCCCATTGAGGGGGGTTAGGGGAGTGTGCCTTTCATCTGTCATCCTGAGCCCTCGCTTTTTGAGGGCGTGAGGAGGATCTCATCT
>JAAYUP010000220.1 GCA_012517635.1 Candidatus Atribacter alterifermentans | reverse complement strand
GCATGCTTAACTTCCGCCAATGTAACTTCTTCGCACCGGCAGACAATGTGACCCCAATCGGGATTTTGGGCAATCAATTCCTCACGTTTTTTCCAATCACAATCGTGAAATACTGGAAAAGCTTTTCTAAAAATTATCTGATCTTTTTCTTTCAAAGATAGTCCTTGCTGAATCAGCAATTCTCCCACATATTCGGCGATTCCTGGAGAAGCTGTAAGACCTGGCGATTCAATCCCACACAGATGAATGAAACCTGGGTGCTTCTTAGAAACAAAGATATGGAAATCTCTTTCGGGTAAGGTAGGACGTATACCAGCAAAAATCTGAATCGTTTGATCAAAAGGAAATCGAGGTACCAGTTTTTGAGCACCAGCCCTGACTTCATTCAATCCCTGAAGTGTAGTCGAGGTATCATCATCATAACACGATTCGAAGTTTGGCCCAGCTAAAATATTCCCTTCTGGAGTTGGGGAAACAAGAATGCCTTTACTTACTAAAGTAGGAGCTGGATAGAGAACTTTTTTCACCAAACCCTGGCTTTCTTTATCAAGTAAAAAATATTCACCTTTAAACATTGAAAGTGACGGAACCTGATCCCCAGATTGTTGAGCTATTATTGCCGATGATAAACCAGCAGCATTCACAACATATGAAGCTTCATAATTTTCATTTGAAGTATGTACAATAATCTTTTTGCCTTGAAGATCAAAACCCTCCACTAACCTATCAAATTGAAATTCAACTCCATTTAAAGCTGCTCCTTCAGCAAAGGCTAAGGTGAGACGAAATGGAGATACGACCGATGCATGAGGATCATAATAAGTAGCAATTATTCGTTCTGATAGGTTTGGCTCGAGGATTCGAGATTCTTGTGGACTTAAGATCACGGCATCATTATATTTTCCGATATTTTTTAAAGATTTTAAGTAATTTAAATCATGCCGGCTAAAGGCAACGGTTAATGCTCCGGTAACCAAGGGATGAAAATCGAGTTCCTCTTCAATTTTGGGAAACCAAGATAAAGCTCTTTGATGAAGTTCTCCTTTCACGGTTCCTGGGGTGAGATAGCTCCGAGAATGAATAATACCTGTATTAGCTTTACTTATCCCACAACAAACATCGAGCTCCCTCTCGAGAAGGAGTATTTTGAGTTCAAAGTGAGAAAGAAACCAGGCAATTGCACAACCAACAACTCCTCCTCCAATAATGATCACATCATAAACCTTTTTCACAACGATGCTCTCCTTGGTTTATTCAATAAAAAATTTGAAACAGAAGATAACTGTAAACATTTAAAAAGTGTAATAAAACAAAAAAGCCTTTCGAGACAAATAAAGAATTGTCTCGAAAGGCTTTCTCCTATTCTCCAAGCCTAATACTCTTTGATTTAATATAACATAATATTCTTTGTTAAACAACAGTCAATGCAATAAAATATCAGTTCACATCAATATCATTAAGAGAAGGAAAGACATAATCCGGTTGCCACGGAGACTCTTTAACATCGTCTTTTTGGGTTTCACCGGTCAAAACTAAAATTGTAGTAATTCCTGATTTTTTACCCATGGCAATATCAGTGTACAAACGATCGCCAATCATAACGATTTCGTTTTGAGTAGTTTTGGTTCGATATGCTACATATTCAATAACTTCAGGATAAGGTTTTCCAAAAATTTTAGGCGATATCCCAGTTGCTTCTTCTATCATTTTGATCATCGAACCAGTGTCTGGTATAGGACCATCCTCGGTTGGACAGGTAATATCAGGATGAGTAGCGAAGAATGGAATCCCTTGTCGTATAAAATAGCAAGCTCTTTTCAGTTTATGGTAGGTGAGGGTTTTATCAAAACCAAGCACAACAAAATCCGGATCGTTTTGAACGCTAATAAGACCAACCTTGAGCAGATCGCGTTCTAGTTCCTTGGTGCCCAAAAGATACACTTTCCCATTTGGTTTGAATCTTTGTAAATACCAGGCACAAATTTCACCAGAGGTAATGATTTGGGATTTATGAATAGTTTTCAAACCCATATTATTAAGTTTTGAAGCATAAAAATTGGCGTCCCGAGATGAATTGTTGGTAAGAAAATAAAACGATTTTCCGTTTTTTTGTAATCGATCAATAAAAT
>JAAYUP010000219.1 GCA_012517635.1 Candidatus Atribacter alterifermentans | reverse complement strand
GAGGATCTCATCTTTTCGATTCTTTTTTTATAAAAACTTTAAAAGGATGAGATACTCACGTCGCACAATACGCTCCACAAAATGACGAAGAAGACGTGACCTTCTCCCACTCTCCCCCTCGGTCTTTTATTACCCTTATCTTTTGCTGCCAAAAAACCTGACGAACTGACCAAATTTATTCTTCTAATCCTAAATTTTTCTTCATCAGCCCCAAATCAGCCTCCAACTGACCTAAATTAAAATTCAAATCAAGCTCAACTGCTTTGTATTCTTCGCCTTTTCTAGGACCATCTTCGATGATCTGCCATAATACATACGCTACCCGATAGAGATCGGGTCCGACTTCTTCGGCATTGGCAATAACCTCAACACGACCAATCTTATGAAACCAGGATAAATAACCAGGATAAATTGATCGGTATTCGGCAAGGACTTGTTGTCGATGTGCTTCTTCATCAGGCGTCGGAGCTGGTGTTTGGGTAACAACCGGGGAAGGAATCACTTCGATTGGGGTTGGCTCAGCTATTATTGTTGGTTTAGGCGTAACGACTACAACTTCCTCTGGAGATTCTTCTTGACGAGAAATATATGCTTTTCCATGAGTGATAGCTAAAACCTTTCCAGTATTGGAATCTTTCATCTGAACTCGAATCTGATATTCTCCCTCTGATTCATAAGTGTGGGTTAATGATGTGCCACTGGTTTCTTCGACCCTTCCATCACCAAAATCCCAAATATAGCTCACCCAGGAAGGAGGATTATCCGATTGCACGTAAAAGCCATATTTCTTTTTACTCAAACCATCTAATTTCTCAGGATGCATCTGAAGATTATAGATTTTCAGATCTGACGATGAAACGAGAATCCCACCGATATCCACCAATAAGCTTACATCTTTGATTGTTCCGGCAGGTACCGATTGAACCTTTCCCTCTATGACTCCTTTTTGAATTGAAATTGCTCCCGGTTGAATTTCGAAGATTTCTCTATTTATCTCCATACTAATCATTCCATCGGTCGGCATGGTAAACAAAAGGGGTTGATCATACATACCTGATGGACTATGAACGACTCGACCCTTGATGATACCTTCTCTTCTATCTGTTCCTGCTTCATTGAGAATAAAAGAATCAATTATAACTTCAATTCTTGGAATAAACCATTCTACTAATTTCTCGTTGGCATAAATAGCTGCCGGTATTAAACGCTGGGCTTGGCTTAAAGAACATTGATCATCAATTTCAGGTTTTGGAATTAGGCTTAATTTACCAAATAACGAAAACTTTTCCTGATAAAGCATTCGAACTAAATAGACTTTCCCAAAATAGTCATTTCGGTAATAATACCCTTCCCCATCAGTTTCCAAGTCCTCCAAACGTGGCGATGGGTATTCTGGCATACCATTACTGTTGGTTATTGCTTGACCTAGCGCTTTTTCAATACCCGCTATGGTATCAAGTGAAAAGTAATTTCGATTGGTGTAAGTTGCCACACAATCAAACAGACTTAAAACATTCAAGAAACCATCTTCATTTTTGGGAATTTGGTTAATTACCTCAACCAACTCTGGATCAGGAGAACCCAAGCAATTTTCAACAACCTTTTGATCAACAAATTCTTCATAAGGATCGGCCCGATATTTATCGGTGATATACTGCGTCCATTCAACGCCAGGATGGGAATCATTACGAACATGAGCAGGAACTGTCATATCGGCTAATAAATGCATGGTTTCACCCAATGACCTCCAAGCAGCTGCGAATAGTTTTTCCTTTTCCGGCAAATTCGCAGAAGAAAAAGCCAAAGTCATAAATTCTTTCCCTTTTTCAATCGAATAAGGTGAATGCAATGCCCCCCACCATTTCGCATCCATTTTGGGATTCGTTCCCATTACAAT
>JAAYUP010000218.1 GCA_012517635.1 Candidatus Atribacter alterifermentans | reverse complement strand
TGTTTCTCATTGGGATCTTGCTATCCATTCCAATTCGAAAAAGAAAGAGGCAGCTTGGCAATTTATTCTCTGGGCAACCAATAAGGATAACATTCTCGAAGCCCACTTAGCTGGGATACCTTCCCCAAGAAATAGTTCTTGGGAAAGCGAAGCTTTTCTTGCCGAAAACGCTTATCCAGACTGGACAGAGGCTACCACCATTAGTTATGAAATTGGTAATCCCATATGGAATCCACCAGTCGTGAATGTTCCTGAAGCGCGGGACGTCGTTGGAGATATTATCGTATCAGCCATTGCTGGTGAAGACATCGAACCCCTTATTCCCGGAGCTATCCAAAGGTTACTCTCAATAGAAGCACGTGATTAAAGGCTCCAATTATTAATTCGTTAAAAGTGGATGGGGCACCCCATCCACTTTTATTAGTTTTCCAATCGGGAGGTTGCTGTATTCGTGCTGAAACGAAATACAACCTTAAAATTGGTGCTTTTGTCCCCGGCATTTGCTTTAACAGGAATACTCATAGCTTACCCCTTGGTTTATAACTTTTTTTTGAGTTTTCATTCCTGGTACGGAAGCGCAACCCGATTACCACGTTTTGAAGGATTCAGTAATTATATTGCCACTCTTAGCGATCCTCGTTTTTGGAATTCAATCCGTGTAACAATCGTTTTTACTATTTTAGCTTTAGGTATTGAAATTATTGCTGGCTTTTTCATTGCTTTGTACATTAACCGAGAATTTCGGGGAAAGAATTTTATTAAAGCTCTTTTTGTGTTTCCTTTTGCTGCTACGCCAGTAGCGATTGCTCTGGTGTGGCGGAATATGTATGATCCCACCCTGGGTGTCATCAATTATTTTGTTTCTCTGATTGGTCGAGTCCAACCAGTTGAATGGTTGACAAAATCTCATTTAGTTATTCCCTCATTAGCTTTCGTTGACATATGGCAATGGACACCACTGGTCGTTTTGATCTGTATGGCCGGTTTAGAGGGATTACCAAGAGAACCAATCGAATCTGCTCAAATTGATGGTGCTTCAAAATGGCAAATATTTCGTCGAATTATATTCCCTTTGATGGGTCCAACTCTTATTGCTGCAACGATGATTCGCTCTTGGGACGTCATCAAAGTTTTTGACATTATTTACGTGATGACCGCAGGGGGACCAGGGTTTGCTTCGGAAAATTTAAATATTTACATCTATAATACCGCTTTTTTTTATTTTAATATGGGTTATGCCAGTTCAATGATGGTCATCCTCTTTGCCATTGTACTTGGTTTTAATATTATTCTCTATCAACTTACCAAGCGAGGGAACGAATAATCATGAAGTTTTTAAAATCCCTTTTGTTCTATCTTGGCCTATTTATAATAATTATTCCGACTGTATTTGTATTTTACTGGATGATAACAGGTGGTTTTAAAACTCAGCTTCAGATTATTTCTACTCCTCCTACTTTTTTCTTTAAACCAAATATAAAAAATTATATTGAAGTTATAACTCAGCATAATTTTGGGCTCTACATGTGGAATAGTTTTGTGGTTGCAGCTCTATCGACCCTGGTTGCTCTTATCGTTGGAATTCCAGCTGGATATTCAATTTCTCGGTTTCGAATGCGAACCAGTGTCTTTTTATTAACTGTCTCAAGAATGGTTCCTTTTGTTAGCTATTTGATGCCATGGTTTATTACTTTTCGGCGATGGGGATTGATCGATTCATATACTGGTCTCACCTTAGCTCACTTAATTGTGAATATGCCAATTGTTGTCTTACTCATGTCCACATTTTTTGAAGAAGTTCCTTATGAACTGGAGGAAGCTGCCGAAATAGATGGAGCTTCAAAAGTCAACGTCTTTAAATATGTCTCTTTACCCTTAGCTCGAAACGGAGTTATTACTTCGGCTATTCTCTCTTTTGTGTTTTCCTGGAACCAATTTCTTTTTTCCCTGGTTCTCTCAGGACCACGGACCCAAACGGTACCAATTGCCGTTTTTAACTTTATGACTTATGAAGAAATTGCCTGGGGAGGACTTCTGGCTGCTGCAACAATGATTACTTTACCGGTCCTTATTCTTACGATATTTATTCATAAATATATTGTAAGAGGATTAACACTTGGAGCCTTGAAAGGTTAAGTTCATTTTTCATAAAGCAAAATCTTTTGTCCATCAAAAAATTATCAATACATAGCAAATAAAGGAGGATTACAATGAATAAACCTAAAACCATGAAAGCCGGTGTACTCTATGGTTATAAAAATTTAACTCTCCAAGAAATCCCGGTTCCCGAGCCTAAAGAGAACGAAGTATTACTGAAAGTTGGAGCTTGCGGGATTTGTGGAAGTGATATCCGTTATTATTACGGAGAAAATGCCTGGGCTTTGCATACCTTGGGGTTTAACGAACCAACTCCGGGGGCAGCAATTCTCGGCCATGAAGTTGCTGGAACCATTATTCAGCTTGGTACCCATTCATACGAATGGCAAGAAGGAAATCGGGTGGGTGTTCTGGCCTTTAAATCCTGTGGTATGTGTGAGTTTTGTTTGCGGAATCTTCCAAATTTGTGTGCTTTTCAACACCACATCGGCCATGATGGTCGCTGGAAAGAGGTGGATTATGCACCTGGAGGGTACAGTGAATATATGCCGATTTGGAAGGATAAAATTTTCTCTTTGCCAGAACATGTTTCATTTATTGAAGCTACCCAGCTCGATGGTTTGGCGGTTGCGATTCATGCAATAAATAGATCCCGATTGACCATAGGAGAGTCTTTGGTTGTTGTTGGTTCCGGTGCCATAGGTCTCTTGGTTGCTCAGGTGGGAATCACTTTGGGAGCTGGCAAGGTAATGGTTCTTGACACTCGAGAAAAACCACTCAACATTGCCAATCAGTTGGGTATTAGAGAGGCCAGAAAAATTAATCAAGATAATTTAAAAAAAGAAATACAGGATTTCACCAACCAAAAAGGCGCTGATGTTATTATCGATACAGTTGGAACAGGAAAAACAATTACTAAATCCCTCCGCTCGCTAAATCGTTTTGGTCGTCTAGTTCTCGTTGCCACCACTGAAGATGAAATTACGATAAAACCAACTGATTTGGCTGGAGAAAGAATAATTACCACTTCGGCCAACAATTTCTACCGGAATTATCCACAAGCTATTTCCCTCTTGGCTTCCAAAAAAGTTCAAACCAAACCTTTTATAACCCACATATTTCCACTTGAAAGCCTTGAAGAAGCTTTCCAATTAGCTTTGGATAAAGAAAATAATGATGTCATTAAAATTGTCCTTGTTCCATAAAGATTTCATTAGCATATAAAGAACTTGTCATTAGGTTTATGAATTATATAAGTTCATATTAAACCGTCAAAGTATTTTGTCGATAATACTCTAAAACCTTCATGGCAAATCGGGCAGAAACTGTTGCTGGACCTCCGCCCATTTCAATTCCGACTTCAATAGCTTCAATGATCTGTTTTTCCGATGCTCCAGACCGCAAAGCTTCTTTAATATGCCATTCCAAACATGATTCGCAATTGATGATGATCGAAATTCCAATAGCGATCATCTCTTTATATTTTTTTTCTAATTCTCCACTCGAATAGGTTTTTCTTTCCAAATCAACAAATGATTTATACACCTCTGAATTTTCCAAATAGAATTTATTGGCTGTTTTTCGATCGCTTTGAATCTTTTCAATTTTTTTAATATCTTGGTTATCCACGGAATAGACCTCCAATAATCCATCATTGTTCTATTACATAAAATTATACAAAAACCATAAGTTATTAAATTTTAAAAAATTTGAATAAATAAATTAAGACAACGTTTCCCAAGAACAAGAATATATTCTTTTGCTTTTATTTCTGTCTATCCTGAAAATATAATAATGTTTAAAAATCCATCATCCTGAGCGATGCTTTTCCCGCGTGATGGTCTCCTCTGACACCGAAGGTGTCATCCTGAGGCTTCGCTTTTTGAAGCTGTGAGGATCTCATCTTTTCGATTTCTTTGTTTT
>JAAYUP010000217.1 GCA_012517635.1 Candidatus Atribacter alterifermentans | reverse complement strand
ATAAATTTATTTTTTTCTTTTTGTAAGCTTCTATTCTATCTTTAAGATCTTGATAATTCGGGTTAGGGTATTATTAATCATTATTGTAGAATAAGTTTTTTACGAAAGGTTAATAAATCAAAACCATAAGTGAGTGAAGGTGGTTAAATTAATCGAAATTCAAGAATCAAGACCTGACCTTCTGAGTTTTTCTTTAAGGACGTGAGGATCTCACCTTATCGCTTTATTCTAAATTTCTCTAAACCAAAGCTTTTTTCATAAATTCAAGAATCAAGACCTGACCCCAGATTTTTTATGTATAAAGTATTAGAGTTGATAACCAGTTTTCTGAAGGACTTTTTCTAATTTTTCTTTAAAAATATGCATTTCTTCCTCACTCATGCTTCGGAACGGGCGGCGCATTAATCCATTGCCGATTCCTCGTAATTTCAAAGCTGCTTTAAGCATTGCAAGACTGTTTCCTTCTCCAATCGTTATAGATATAAGATTGAGTTTATTTTGTAATTCCATGGCTTTCTGATATTCTTTATTTTGAAAAGCCTGCCAAACTTCTACAAAGGGTTCAGGGAAGATACCTCCTGGACCAGTAACTGTCCCATGGGCACCCATCAAAAGAACAGAAAGAAAAGCTCGATCATATCCAACAAAAATTTTAAAACCAGGGCGTGTTTCGAGTAAATAGTTTGACACGTTCGTTAGGTTACCACTTGAGTCCTTTATGCCAATTATGTTAGAAAACTCATAACTTAAACGGGAGACAGTGGATGGCTCAAGATTATTGCCAGTAAGCGCTGGGATATTATAAAGATATAAGGGAAATTCCTGGAACTCTCTTGCTAAAATTGAATAGTATTCAAAAAGTTCCTCCTGTTTATAAAGATAATAATAAGGAGTTACAATTCCTGCGCCATCAGCCCCACAAGATTGACTATGTTTAATTAAATCTCTTGTTCCATCAAGATTTATAGTTCCACATTGTGCTACTATTGTCATTTTCCCTTTATTCTCAGATAAAACAGTTTCAAGAATTTTCTTTCTTTCGTCAAAAGAAAGAATTTGGGCCTCAGCAGTTGTGCCACAAACAAATAGACCATTTACCCCTTTTTTTATAAGAAATTGGATATATTTTTTTATTTCGTCATGATTGACCTGATCATGGTTATTAAAAGGTGTAGTATGAGCAACTATGACCCCTTCTAGTAATTTCATAAGAAATCCTCCTTTTTCATTTAGGTTTAGGTTTTATAGAATCTAAAAAAAGATTTATCCAATAGAATGGAAAGGAAATGAAGTCTTGGTAATTTTTATCGCTTGTTGCCACAACCAACTATAGTATTCTTCCTCACTTAAGTAATTCGATTTACCCAATGAATAGGCTTTTCGCCCTTTATTACTCTTATGATTTCTTCTGCTGCTTTTCGCCTCACTTCCTTTTCACTTTCTTCCGAGTACCATCCCATATGAGGAGTAATAACGACATTTTCACGATTAAGAAATTGAGAAACCGAGGGATTATTGAAGTCAGGTGGCTCTTCCCAAAAAACATCAGCACCGTAAAATAATACTTTCTTTGAATTTAATGCTTTTTCAAGGTCAATTTGATCTATGACCAAGGCACGACTCGTATTAACGATTATCGTTCCGTTTGCGATATTTAAAAGTTCCTTCCCAATTATTTTATTGGTTTCTGAAGTAAATGGAATGTGAATCGATATTAATTTACACAAAGAAAAAATTTTATTTAATGAATCGATTTGTTGATCTTTTTCAGGGTTTTCGGGTGAGATTTTGAGGTATGGATCATAGAACTAAATAGTTTGAACCATGTTTTCCACCAATGCACCCAATTTTTTAGCAATTCTTCCCAAACCAATTAACCCGAGATTTTGTTTCGAAAGT
>JAAYUP010000216.1 GCA_012517635.1 Candidatus Atribacter alterifermentans | reverse complement strand
TTACAAGATGAGATCCTTGCGCCCTCAAAAAACGAGGGCTCAAGATGACACCTACAACCTCAGCTGAGATCCTCACGCAGGGAAGCCCCGCTTATAATGGAGCATCACTATAATAATTCCTCCTACATCGATATCACCATTAAACAAACAAATTCAGGTATAATAGTGATTGATTGAATTTTTATTTCCGTAACGAGAAGGAGGATGAGAAGCTATGCCGGCTGTGGAGTTACGAAACAAGATACATTGGATCGGTGTCAATGACCACACCACCGACCTCTTTGAGGGTTTATGGCCGATTACCCAGGAAGGAGTTTCTTATAACTCATATCTTATCAATGATCAAAAAAAAGCCATAATCGACTTAGCTAAATCAATAAAGGTCGACGAATTTTTTAAACGGATTTCAGAAATTATTGATCCTTCTCAAGTTGATTATATTATTCTCAACCACATGGAGCCAGACCATACAGGAGTTTTAACGGTTCTCCGAAAAATTGCACCCCATACAACAATTCTCTGTTCGTCAAAAGCCAAAGACATGGTTCAGGCATTTTATGGAATTACTGATCAGGTTCAAGTTGTCCAAGATGGCGAAGAGGTGCAATTGGGTGAATTAACCCTCCAATTTTTTATGACCCCTTTTGTTCATTGGCCAGAAACCATGATGACCTTGGAAAAGAAAAACCGAATATTATTCTCTTGTGATGCTTTTGGCAGCTATGGAGCACTTCGGGGCGCCATATTTGATGATGAATGTACCGACTTAGAATTTTATCGGCAACAAGCCTTGCGGTATTATGCCAATATTGTTGCAAAATTCAGCGCTCAGGTTTTAAAAGCAATTGAAAAATTAGCTGGTATACCGGTAGAAATCATAGCACCTTCTCATGGTTTAATTTGGAGAAAGAATCCATCGATCATCATCGATCTGTATAAAAAATGGGCGGAATATGCAAAAATACCTGGAGAACCAGGAATAACCCTCCTTTATGCAACCATGTATGGAAACACCGAAGCTTTCATGGATTCTGTTGCTCAAGGAGTATCGCAAACTGGTTCCAGCCTTGAAATATTTGATGTTTCACGCATTCACACCAGTCATATACTTTCCTCCCTCTGGTCAAAAAGCGGTGTCATTATTGGAGCGCCAACTTATGAGAATGAGCTCTTTCCATCAATGGCTCATGTTCTTGATGTTGCTAGAAGAAAAGGAGTTCAGCATAAAAAGGTAGCGTATTTTGGAAGTTATGGCTGGTCGGGTGGAGCTTTACGAGAACTGGAAAAACAACTGGCTTTGTTAAAATGGCAGTTGACTGATACCATGGTATTTCAAGGTGGTCCTTCTCAAGAAATTCTTGCCCAGGCGAAAGAATTCGGGAGAAAATTTGCTGAATCGGTCTTATCGGGAATGAATTCTGAAGAAAATGGTTGATGAATTAAATGGAGCTTTTTAAGTTGAAATTCACCTATTTTGCTTTGTTGTGACTATTAAAGTCGGGTATTCATGTCACCATTACACCAGATGAGGATGAAAATGCCTATCTCAATCCGTCATTACGAGGAGGTCAACCGTTTTTTTGTTGAACGACGTGGCAATCTCTGCCACCCAGTTTGTCATTCTGAGGAGTCCGGTGTTTTTGACCGGACGACGTGAGAATCTCATCCTTTTAAATTTTTATGAAGAAAAAAAACTAAAAGATGAGATCCTCACGCCCTCACAAAGCGAGGGCTCAGGATGACAGATGAAAGGCACACCCCCCTAACCCCCCTCAATGGGGGAATTCATTTAATGGTATTTTCAGGATAGACCCTCATGCTGCTTTCGCAGCACCAGATGAGGATGAAAATCAAAGGATTCGACATGCCATGGTATGTCGCTACATTAATCGGGCGCAATAAATTGCGCCCCTACATTTTAAATTATTTTGTAGGGGCTTGATTTATCATGCCCGTGTATTTTCAGGATAGAATATTATTTCCCTAAATTTTCAAAAGTAACGAACAAAGGATTGAAATAGGTTTGTAATTTCTTTTGAAAAACGTCCTGAGGAGCCTGGCAAAGGAGTGCAGAAAGATAAGAGAAATTAGTCACAGGTATAAATAAAACAGTAGTTTGGAGTTGAAAAGCGAAAACTTGACCCTGATAGGTACCCTGGAGAATAACCCTCCCTTTGGTTAAATTCATCCCGGTTTGAGATGAACTGGGGTCAGTACGAAAATCTTGATTAACAATTTTTAAGTCCGGAATAGAAGACTGAATCCAACCGGAAATCTGCTGAGCATAGGCTTGGGCATCTTGGAGTGTACCTTGAACCGGTAAAAAGGCAGTAAAAGCCGTTAAGCCACTTTGATCCTCAGAAAAAACAATTCGTTTATTCCAAGTATCAATGTTAACTACCCAATTCGCTGGATACTTGACTGTACCTACAATCATCGGATCGTATCCGAAGGTTTGGGCTAAATCCAATTGTTTCCATTGAATGACAGGTTGGTCTTGCTGGGGTTGTATAGGACCTTCAGGTTCTTGACTGGGTAAAAAGGGATTCGCTGGACCAGTTGTGGTTTGATTTTGCTCATTCCCTTCAGGAATTGGAAGAGTTGGAGTATCTTGTCCTGGTTTTTGTGGATTTTGGTCAAGAGCTGGCAGTTGAAGGGCATTGACATCGGGAAGGGCACCCTGAGCAATACTGAGAGTAACCATTGAAAGCACCAATGATAATGCAATGAATAATATTTTGGTAAACATTTTAAATTGCCTAGACATATTATCCTCCTTGTTATTACATATTATAATTAAAAAATGAACCGAAAATCAGCTAAGGCGTTGATTGAGATGTTTCCATTATTTCTCAAGGTTAATGAAATATTCTATTTTTATTATTTCTATAAGAAATTTTAGACTTCGTTTTTAACTCCGTCAATTCTCATTTATATAATATTCTACATTATGGTATAGTATTTTGAGAGGAATCTATACAGATAGAATCTCCTCTTAAAGGAGAAGAATTATTTGAATTCTGTTGAACATTTATTTAGCAAGAATGAAATAAAAACTCTTGAAAATATTATTGATACAGCTATAAAGGTATCAAATGCCCAAACTGGCTCCTTGTTGTTAGCTCGCGATGATGGGAGCTTGTTTATAGCTGCTGGTAGAGGTTTATTGGATAAGTATATTGGATCTCGAGTAGAATTGGATGAAAAAACGGTTTCAGGATATGTTTTTCAAACTGGAGAACCCTTTATTATTGACGATAACAACATTAGCCGATTTTCACGCCGCAAAGAAAGAAAGAGTTATTCAATTTCTCTTCCTATCAAAAAAACCACTAATCAGGTAATCGGAATTTTAAATTTAAATCGATCTGATAAATCTTTTGAGAATAATTCCATTCCGCAATTAGAAGCTTTTGCTACCAACATTGCGATATTATTAGAAGAAAATAATCTCCGCCAAGATCGAGAACGGATCATTATTGTTCTTTCGGAGATCATTGAACTTTTTTCGTCTTTATGTTGCAATGATAGCTTTAATGAGGTTTTTGAAAAAATTTATTATGCAGTGAAGATTTTAACTGGAGTAAAAAGATCTTCGGTGTTCAAGCTCTCGAAAAAAAGACCTTACATCGTTTTTTCAAAAGAATGGCCAATAAAAATGAATTGGAAGAAGTTTGATAGAATAAGCCATCAAATACAAGACCTCATTGGTCAAAAGAAAGTAGCTTTTATTAATTTTGATTTAAAAACCCATTTACTTTTTATTCCATTGATTTCCGAAAATCACCCTCCCTTTTTATATATTGGAATTTTTGGAAAAGACATTGATATCATCGATTATTTGGTTCTTTCAATTGTAGAAAATATGGGAAATTCAACCTTAGAGAATATCACTCTCTTCAAAAAAAGCAAAAAGCTTGCCCAAGAAAAAGAACGGAATCGCCTCGCAAGAGAGCTCCATGATGGATTAGCACAAATATTAGCATCGACCCAAATTTATCTCCATTTTTTGGAAAATACCGTATTAGAGGAGAACCAGGAACAAGTTGAAATTATAAAAAAAATTAAGTCGTTGAATTCTTTAGGGATTGAGGAGTCGCGCTTTATTCTTTCTGAACTCAAAGGGAAACCGATTACAACTATTCAATTCAAAGATAGAATTGATGAGATTACCGGTCTTTTCGTCACTCCGGGGAATAAGATTGATATTGATTATCGGGTGGAAGTAGAAAAAATCCCCTATCGAGTATATAGAATGATTTTAAAAATTCTGCAGGAAATCTTGTCGAACATCCAAAAACACGCTCAAGCCAATAAAGTTACTATTCAAGTTATGAATAGTAAACGTCAAATGATTCTTTTCGTAGAAGATAATGGAGTAGGTTTTGATCCGGAGATTATTGATGAGAAAGGTGATGAACATTTCGGTCTGCAAAATCTACGAGAAAGAGTGAGAATTTTAGGGGGAAAATTTAAAATTGATGGTAAACTTGGAAGTGGAACGAAAATTATAGTGAAGATTCCTTATGAAGAAAATGAGTCCAATTCAACCTTAGAAGGATAAGAGCAATGAAGATAAAAATTGCCCTCATAGATGATCACCCAATATTTTTAGCTGGCTTGAAACGGCTTATAGAGAGTACTGATTCCTATGAGGTTAGTTCAATTGCCAATAGCTATAAGGAAGCATTGGAAAAGATTAACTTCAATAATATTGATATAGCTTTGGTTGATGTCAATATGCCTGGTACGAATGGTATAGAGTTATTAAAAGCTATTAAACAAAGGAGTAGTAGTTGTCGAGTCGTCATGTTGACTATTGAAGAAGATGAGGAAACAATTTACCGAGCAATGAAAGAAGGAGCTCAGGGATATATTTTAAAGCAGGATTCTCCTGAACGTTTATTAAAAAGTATTCAAGCCTGTGTAGATGGAGAAATTTTATTAAGCAATCAGATTTATTCAAAAATAATTGATAGAATAAGAAAAGTTGGTCCTCCTGAAGGTTCTCATTTAATAATATTTTCTACATTAACCGAACGAGAGATTGAGTTTACCCGCTTGATTGTTCAAGGAAAAAGTAACCCCGAAATTGCTCAAGCTTTGTTTATTAGTGAGAGTACAGTCAAGAATCATATTAGCAATATACTTCATAAATTAGAAATGAAAGATCGAGTTGAGCTGGCTATCTTAGCAGTCCGTGAGGGCATTGGTTAATCCTCTTGACAACCTTGCTATAATTCCTATGGTTTTTAAGGATAATAATTATAAAATCTTCAAGGGTGACCTACTTATGTTAAAATCAGTTCTTTTTGATATAGATGGAACAATTACTAATACCAATCCAATTTTTTTAGATGCGATTGTACAGACTCATTATGAAATGACTGGTCAATTAAAGAATCGTGAGTTTTTTCATTTTTCATTGGGTATTCCCAGTCCAGTGACCATGGGAATTCTTGAGATTCCTCAGGAGAAAAGAATGCTATATATCCAACGATGGCAAGAACATATTAAAGAAAAAATGCATGAAGTGGTTCTCTTTCCAGGAATTGTAACGGTTCTTGAGAGTTTAAAGGAATGGGGCTTAACAATGGCATTGGTCACTTCAAAAGTTCGCTCGTAATTTTCCTTTCAATTTGATTCATTTGGACTGAATCATTTTTTTCAAGCTATTATTTGCGCTGATGAGGCACCCCGTCCCAAACCCAATCCAGACCCATTGTTTGAAGCTTGTTCTCGTTTGGGGGTGAAACCTTGTGAGACCGTTTATGTGGGTGATAGCCGGTACGATATCATGGCTGCTAAGGCAGCCGGTATTCCATTTCTTTTTGCATCCTGGGGCACAATTGACTCAAATTCGGTTTTAGAGCTTCATCCCGATTTTTATCTTAAAGAACCAATTGAGATTTTAGACGTAGTTCAAAAGAAAATCCAGGTGGAAGTTCCTACCCAACTGAATGGGTAAAATATATAAGGGCGGAATTTCTTTTCACATGTTATTTGAGTATGATTGCAGTTGAAATTTTTCTTTCTCCTGTTAGATCAGAAGGCCAATTGAGAATTTTTCCCTGGAGATAAAAGGAAACGGAACCACCACCATAAAGGTTGAGAGCATCGGTAACCTGATAGTATTGTAGTTCTTCGACTAACTCAGGTATTGTTAATCCTGAGCTATGGCCAAGACGACGACCATCGACGGCAAGAAAGAGAATTTTACCTTCTCGGGTTTGTCCAATAACAGCTCGTGGATGTTTATTTTCGACAATTTCTTTACGAAATTCACCAAAAGGACCAGCTAAACCATCTTTGAAAAGAAGAGGACCACTACTGAGAATATATTCAACTCTCAACCATTTTTCCAGGTCCCCAGTTTCAGGAAGGATGGTCATTTTAACTGATAGAGGTAGCCCAGGATAGAGATTTTGTAACATCCAATCAGCTTCATCACCTTTTCCCTGAAGGATAAAACCACCCTTGGGTATTGATGTTTCTCCATTCGTTCGAGATGTAACTTGAATAATACCGTTTAACACGACAGTTTCAACTCCTTGAGTTCGAGGGGTTTTACCATTATAGTTATCATCGAAAAGAATAATTTCATCTCCGCGATTAGAACGATTAATCCCATGAATAGTGAGTCCTTTTTGGTTGGGAAGAGAAGCGGTTATATTGAGATGAACCATTCCAAAAACCAATTCTTTATTTTGAGTGATTCCAAGAGAATACCATCCCTCTTGAGGGTCACTTAAAACCTTTCTCTTGATCATCAAAAGGCCAATTGGGTCACCTTCTTGGCTAAAAAAGCCAGCATTAATGGCAAAAAAGGCATTTTCTTGACTAGCAACAATACTCATTTTTTCCCTTTCGAGTATTTTGTTGTGTGCTAAGACCACTTCGGGAGTATACGTTGATATATTCGGATCATAGAGTAAAGCTAAGGAAAAAACTGCTCCACCTTTAACCTTTGATTCAGATGTGCTCACAGTATTTTTTTGTGTAACTGGGACACTGGGAAAACCTTGTTTTTTAAGTTTTTCCTGAATAGAAGGAAGATCTTGAGCAGGGAAAGGACCAACTCGTACTTTAAATAATGATTGTTCTTCAACGATTGTGGGAGCATAACCAAGCTCTTTTAAAAAAGTTGAAGTATTTTCAGCTCGGAAACGCTCACTAAAAGCGCCAACCTGAAGATAAGCTGTTAGCCCAGAAGAAGGTGGAGTAGAAAGTGGAGTTGGTTCACCAAATCCCCATTTTTTGACTATAAGCATTATTCCTGGTTCTATAATTTTCGAAGATTCATAATAAATATTCCCCTGTGAATAGGCTTTTAGTTTTTCTTTTAAATAAGAGAATTCCTGGGGCGTGAGTGGATCATGAGGTCGAAAAAGACCTTGGGCATCACCAGAAAATAAGGGTGGATTGAGTTGTGTGGTGAGAATAATAACCTTTTTTTTCGTCTTCATTTAGGTTTTGAATATCCTGGAAAGGGGCATATCCGGCATCAAAGTAATCATACAAATCGTTGTATGAAAGTGCATCAATTATGGTTCGAGCAGCATCAAGACGGGTAACGAATTGAGTATTGGATCGGTTTTGATTAATTACGATTGAAGGCCCTAAGATATTTTTTAGCGAAGTGATGAAATCACTCCATGATAATCTTGATTCTGCAGTTAACCCTGGAAAACTAACGAGAGTAATAAGGAATAAAAGAACGATTAAATGAATGGTTCGATATTTTTTCATGTCGCATCCCTATTATTTATATTCATTCTTTAAAAGAGTTCCCATTGACATAGATTAACAAATACAGTAAAAAAATTCAAACCCAACTCAACTGTATCTCAATTTCGAATTAGTACTTTTAGTTATGAAAATGGGATGAATGGCCTATATGAGTTTTATTTTTTATTTCTTATAATTGCAACAGTAATGATGAGAATGGGAGGATTGATTCAACTGGTTATAAAGGGAATAAAAACCACCATCAAAAAAATATTTATTGTAGACGATAACCGCTTTTTCATGGAAAGTTTAGTATTCCTCCTTAACCGTCAAAACGACATGAATGTTGTGGGTACGCATGATCGGGTTCAAGGAGTATTAGAAAAGATTGAAGTTGTAAAGCCTGATGTCATCATCCTCGATATGCGACTTCCAGATGGCGATGGGATTACTTTACTCAAAGAAATTAACTCGAGCTTTGATATTCCGGTCATTATGCTGACTATGTATGAAGAACATAAAGAACAAGCAATCAAAGCCGGAGCATTTGCCTATCTGGTCAAAGGAGAAGGTCTTGACCGTCTGTATCAGCTTATACGAAAAGCATCCAAAACATTTGTTAATTCTTAAATTATAAAGATTATCTTCTTTCTGCTTCGTAAGAAGTTAGTTCTATCTTCTTTTGTTTTTTTACTCATTATCTCTCTTGGAAATTCCATCAATTGAATTCTCCCATTGAGGGGGTTCGGGGGG
>JAAYUP010000017.1 GCA_012517635.1 Candidatus Atribacter alterifermentans | reverse complement strand
CCCGATTTCCTTGAGGAAATCCGAATCAACGGTCTCCGGGTGAGAGATACCAATCTTGATTTACTCTTCACGAAACAAGAAAAAGATGTGGCAATTAACATTATCCGCCGAGAAGGTCCTGCAACAGTCGTCGTTGTAAAATAAATTAATCTTTTGATTGAACGACATATAACGAAAATAAAACATTAAGAACCTTGATCAGGGAGTTCTGGGGTGGCAAAAAAATAAATTCTCCCTCCTACCCTTTCACTGCTCCAAAAGTCAAACCCCTAATAATATAGCGTTGAAAAATCATTGCCACGGCTACCGGTGGAATAATCGCCATAACACTCAATGCCGCAACCTGTTCCCAGGCAACGGTATCGGACATGACCAAGCTGGGAATGACCACTGTTAAAGGAGTCACTTTTGTTCGGGAAAAAACCAACGCCATGAGGAATTCATTCCAGGGAAGAATAAAGGAGAAAAAAGCAACCGGGATTAATCCCGATCGAAGCAAGGGAAGAATAATATGAGAGAAAACCTGGAATTTTGAACATCCATCAATTAAAGCCGCTTCTTCTATCGGTATCGGGATATCTTCCAAGAAACCGAGTAATAGCCAAATAGCAAAGGGAAGGACAAAAACCGTGTTCCCTAATATTAAAGCCGGATAGGTATCAAGCAAATGGACATATTTAAATAATATAAACAAAGGAAGCACCACTGAAATGGGTGGCATCATCTCGATGAGGAGCATCCAAAACCCATAATTTTTTCCTTTTTTCAGCAACTCCCGTAACCCATATGCTCCCATCGTTCCAAGAAGAAGTGCAATACTCATCGAAACCAAAGCGATGATGAAGCTGTCAATCAAGGCTTTTTGCCCTCCGGACTGCAGTGCTGAACGGTAGGCATCGAAGTTAAACCGATCAGGAATAAAAATGGGAGGACGGGTGAAAAATTCTCCTTTTACTTTAAAAGAGGTAGATATCATCCAAAAAAAGGGAAAAAGGGTCACAATCAAAAAAATACCAATGAACAAAAAAGCGATAAACGTATTTTTTTTCTTTCTTTTTATTTTCATTTTATTCATGGAATTTCTCCCTTTTACGATATCAATCCTTCACCAGGATTTTTTTCACCAGCATCGCTGCAATACCCAACACGACAATCATTTGAACAATTGAAAGAGCCGAAGAATATCCAAAGCTAAAAAATTTAAATCCTTTCAAATAGGTCAAATAATTGAGAGTTTCGGTCGACATCCCCGGTCCTCCATGGGTTAAAACATAGATAAGGTCAAATAATTTAAAATCTTCAATTACCCGTATAAGGGTAATGGTTAATAACACCGGAGCTAATAGAGGAATAATGATCCACCGGGTTATCTGCCAGCCGGAAGCACCGTCAATTTGAGCGGCTTGAACATAATCGTCAGAAATAGTTTGCAACCCGCCCATGGTGACCAAAAGGATGAGCGGGAACCACTCCCAAGAATTGGCAATAATAATCGAAAAAAGAGCGACGGTCGTATTGGAAAGCCAGGGAACTGAGTTGAGAAAAAACACGACATTCAAAATATAGTTAATAGGACCGTATTGTTCGCTATAAATCATCTTCCACATAAAGGCGACAACAACCGGCGAAATAATAACCGGTATAAGAAAAAAACTAGTGAGAATGTTTCTTCCCCGAAATTCACGGTTGAGCAAGAGCCCTAAAGAAAATCCTAAGACTACCTGGAACACAGCGCCGATCGAATCATTGTTCTCAGTCATGGTAGTAAAATTGGGGATTTTAAAAAAGAAGACACGTCTATTGAAGAAATCACCAAGTTGATGATCCTTCCGTAAAATCCTTAAAAAAAGCAATTTACTTTTTGAACGATTGGGAAATTCTTTTAAACCAGCGGTAGGTCCATTCGTTGGCAATTTTGCGGTTGTCACAAAAGACAATTTGGATATCAGGGAAAAGAACGTATATTTCGGCGAGAACGTCGGCAACATAAGAAGGTTTAAAATGGGGATTCTTTTTGGGGTTTATGAGGTCGGCATAGGAACATTCGAAAATCATCGCTCGATAGGGGCTGGTTTTAAGCTCATGAAGGGATGCCCTCAGTTGCTCAAACGACTGCATGTTATGAAGGAGATTTTCTTTGGTTTTCCTCTCTACCACGGCAACAACCTGATCATCGCATTTCAATCCGTAATCGCCTACTGGGAGATTTTCTTTTATAATATTACACTCTGGGAATCTCCAGGGATATCGTTCTCGGGTGTCGATAATAATATCGAATGATTCGTTTTTCCCTCCCCGGGGAATATAAGCTTTTCTCCCTCTCGCTCGCGCTGCGCTCTGGGTAACCCAAAATATCTGTTCATAATATTCACCTGGTCTCGTTTTATATTCTTTTTCGATAATAATAAACCAGCACCGTTTCCGAATTTTCCGGTCTAAAATGATTTCAAATTTCTTCCCATAGTTCCGGGATGATTTGATGATTGAAGAATCGACGGACTTGAACGATTCAAGTTCCTTTTCGGTGAGGTACCCCAATCGTCGACAGTATATCTTTTTATTGGTTCCTGGCCATTTCTCTTGTGTTGCTAAGCAAAAAAAATTCCCTTGGGTTTCTTCAATACATACAATATAAGGGAACTTTTCATCTTCGCCAGGAAAAACCAACCAACGCAATGGATGGAGCGGTATTTTTGAAGCGATCATTGCAGTTCTTTCTCCATTGCCAAAAGATGTTGAGATAAGTAAGGCTTTCGTTCTCCAGTGAAAGTATATCCCATTTTTACCCAGAAACGAAACCCATCTTTATTTTTTTCTAATACCCCTAAACGGAGGTGTTGCACTCCCTGATCCTTCATTTCTTTTTCCAGTATCCGATACGCCACATCCCCCCAACAACGGTGCCGGTAGGATGGGTCAAGCATAAAAAGACCAACGCAAGCGCTGGTCGGTTTTGGATATTGGACAAGAACTTCTGCTATCCCAATACGTGGCTGATTTCCATTGATGTAA
The DNA here is from genome assembly GCA_012517635.1 of Candidatus Atribacter alterifermentans. Taxonomy (GTDB): domain Bacteria; phylum Atribacterota; class Atribacteria; order Atribacterales; family Atribacteraceae; genus Atribacter; species Atribacter alterifermentans. The sequence continues at coordinate 256 of JAAYUP010000017.1, read as the reverse complement.
ATTCCGTAAATCTGCTTTAACGAACAGTCATACCCTTTGGGGTGGTCGTTAAATAATTTTTCTGCTGCCTCCGGTTTAACCGGGTGTTCTTCTTGAAATTCAAGGAAATCGGAACATTTGGTCATAAATTTCTGAAGTTCATCGAGTTTGCTTTCATCCAGCGCTTTCAGAGTCACTTTCAATCAAATCTACCCATCCTTTCTCTCACTGTCATGGAACTCGTAGATAGATAATGAATAGGTATTCTTCTTTTTCT
>JAAYUP010000215.1 GCA_012517635.1 Candidatus Atribacter alterifermentans | reverse complement strand
GAGGATGAAAACTCAAGTGGTCTATCCTCTCAGTTTTTGTCTTTTACAATTTTTTTCATCTTACGCCGTAGGCTGCTATCCTGTTGTAGTTTACAGGATAGACCCTCATGCTGCTTTCGCAGCACCAGATGAGGATGAAAATAGTCCCCCTCACCCTAACCCTCTCTGTACGAACGGGGCGAGGGAAAAAATAATTAAAAAGAATGAATGAGTTCCTTCTCCCTTGATGGGAGAAGGTGAGGATGAGGGTGAAAGTCTAGAATAAGATTCTGGTGAGTTGCTCTCAATGGATTATTTATAAAAAATCGTTTTAGTATTTTTCAGGATGGAAATCCTAATTAAAGGAAATTTTAAAAGTAAATAGGAAAGTTTCTGGTTTTCGAAATGAGAAGAAGAGGATACAATTTATTATGATTGAACAAGGCTTTAATATTCGAAGGGAAGAATTTATGCCTTAAATATTAGTCATTATGAAAATTATCCTTAAAAGTGGATAGAATATTATAGGTTGCTATTGGTTTTGTTGAAAAGAATTGCTGATCTGAACTTGAAACTTTTATATTTAAGAAAATGATATCAATCTCAAAAGGTTAACTGTCTAAATGAAGGAGGAAAAAATAATGAAAGGGATTCATACCTCTCGGGAGAGAGTTCTTATTGCATTTGAGCATAAAGAACCCGATCGGGTCCCCCTGGACCTGGGAGGATACCAATCAGGCATAACCACCATTGCTTATGAGAAGCTCAAAAACCAACTGGGAATCAATCGACCTACCAGGATCTCAGAACGCAATCAACAACTGGCAGTAATTGATGACGAAGTTTTAAAAGAGTTTAAAATTGACACCCGTTATGTTTTCATGAAACCATCTGCTCATTGGGACCCCAAGGAGGGTCATGATAAGCAATCGATCTGGTATGTTGATGAATGGGGTGTCCAATGGAAAAAACCCTGCACCAGCTTTTATTATGACCCAGTGGGAGCCCCTCTCAAAGAAGCAACGGTTGAAGACCTGCGTCATTATCCCTGGCCAGATCCCAATGAAAAAAGCCGGTTTGAGAACTTAGATAAAGAAGCCCAGGCTATTTACAATTCAGGATATGCTCTTTGTACCACGGTATCGGGGGTTTTCGAACAAGCTTGGTACTTGGTCGGATTAGAACGAATCATGATCGAAATCATCGAGAATCCTTCTTTTGTCGAAGCTTTGCTGGATCAAGTTCTGGCAATTCTTTCCCAACAATACAGCAACTTCTTGGATATGATCGGTCAGCATTTGAATCTCATTGAGATTTGGGAAGATATCAGTTCCCAGCAAGGTCCGCTAACTTCGCCAAATATCTACCAAAAAATCATCAAACCCCGGACTCGGGATTTGATCCAGGTCATCAAGTCAAAAACGAAAGCTAAAGTCGCCCTTCACAGCTGCGGGAGCGCCAGTTGGGCAATCGACGATTTTATAGAAATTGGGATTGAGGTTTTGAATCCAGTTCAGGTAAACGCGGCTCACATGGATACCAAAGAATTGAAAAGGAAATATGGAAATTCGATTAGTTTCTGGGGTGGAATCGATACTCAACGGATTCTTCCCCATGGAACAACCCAGGAAGTTGAAGAAGAAGTGAAAAGACGAATTGACGACTTGGGAGAGGGAGGAGGGTACTTGTTAGCACCGGTTCACAATATCCAGCCCGATGTTCCTCCTGAAAATATCATAGCCATGTATCAGACTGGATTGAAGTATGGACAATATCAAAACTAATTAGAATTATTCTTTTCATACGATTTTCAACCACTTACGAAGTGATCTTGATGCAAAAAATAAACGTATCATACGAGGTCGAATGATTTTGATCACTTCAGTTATTTTCTGGTCTCATTGATCCTTGCTCTATTCTCTCAGTTATCGAAAGTATCAATTATTCATTTTGGATTAAAAAAAGAAATATCCATGATAGAATAAATAAACAATTAAAAAAAAATAGCATTCAAAAAAAAGGAAACATTATGGATAAACGTTGGAAAGATCTGGGAAGGCTATTGGTCAATTACTCCACAGGCGTTCAACCGAGTGAACGGGTTATGATTGCTATGACGGAGGTCGAGACCTATCCTTTAGTTCAGGCCGTCTATGAAGCGTGTATTCAGGCAGGCGCCCACCCACAGGTGCAATTTCTATCGGAAGAATTAAATCGTTCTTTGCTCAAATATGGCTCTGAGCAGCAAATCGAATGGGTTCCTGAAATCGAAGCCCACGGTATGGAGTGGGCAGATGTATACATCGGATTGCGCGGCGCTCATAATTTGAAGGTGTTTTGGGATATACCCTCACCTAAGCTTGCCCAATTACGCCGTTCGATGGGAAAAATATCGACTCTTCGGTGGGAAAAGACCCGCTGGTGCCTGTTGCGGGTACCAAATGCCTCTCTGGCTCAGGAAGCCGAAATGGATGAGGAAACCATTACTGATATGTTTTTTAATGCCTGTCTATTAGATTGGCCTCAAGTGAGCGAGAAGTGGAACCGCTGGGCAGCACTCTTATCCCAGGGGAAAGAAATTCGAATACTCGGCTACAAAACTGACCTGCGTTTTTCGGTGAACGGTCGAAGTTGGCAAGTCGCCAATGGTAAAATAAACATGCCTGACGGTGAAATCATGACTTCACCCGACGATTCAACGGTTGAAGGAGAGATCTACTTTGAATTCCCAGGGGTGATGGGCGGACGATTCATGCATGACATTCACTTAGTGTGGCAAAAAGGAAAGCTGGTCAAAGCGACCTCATCCACCCATCAGGACTTTCTCCAATCGACCATCCAAAGTGACCCAGGCGCCAGCCGGATCGGCGAATTCGCTTTTGGAACCAACCCTGAAGTCAAGTACTTCTGTAAGGATATCCTCCTTGATGAAAAAATTGGCGGGACCATTCATATTGCTCTCGGTCGGGCTTACCCCGAAACCGGAGGTACTAATAAATCAGCCATACATTGGGATATCGTCAAGGATATGCGAAAAGACGGTGAAATCTATTTAGATGGGAATCTCATTTTCCAAAAAGGAAAAATGTTGATCTAAGGAGAATTGTATGGTCAAAGGGTATTTGCTGGGAGTTGATATCGGCACCTATTCCTCCAAAGGAGTACTGGTTCAAGAGGAGGGAAAAATCATTACTCAACAGGTTGTTCCTCATGGAATGGACATGCCTAAACCTGGTTATTTCGAGCATGATGCCGATCGAGTGTGGTGGCATGATTTTATTGTCATCGTTAAGAATTTATTAAATATATCTGGGATTGACCCGAAACAAATCTTGGGAATATGAACTAGCGCTATTGGCTCCTGTGTTCTTCCCATTGATGAAGCGGGCCAACCGCTGCGACCGGCGATTCTCTATGGAATCGATACTCGAACGACTCAGGAAATTGAATATTTGGAAAAAACGTTGGGGAGAGAGGAAATCTTTCGCCATTGTGGGATGCATCTGAGTTCTCAGGCTTCCGGTCCTAAAATTTTGTGGATCAAAAATCATGAACCGGAGGTTTTTCAGAAAACCAGATGGTTTCTCACCAGTCAGGCTTATCTCGTTTACAGACTGACTGGTCAAGCCACAATTGATATTTATACTGCGAACGGTTATGCTCCGTTGTTCGATGTTCATCATTTAGGTTGGCGGGATGATATTGCACCGCATATTACCCCAATCAATCGACTACCGAATGCGTATTGGAGTTGTGAAGTTGCCGGCCGAGTCACCGAGCAGGCAGCTCGAGAAACCGGCTTAACTTGCGGTACTCCGGTCATCGTTGGAACAACCGATGCTGCCGCTGAAGCCATTAGCACTGGAGTAAGAGAATTCAATGATATGATGCTCATGTTTGGGAGTAGTATGTTTTTTATTGTGAAAACCTCAGAATTGGTAAATACCCATCATTTTTGGAGTGCTCCCTTTCTGGAAAAAGATACTTTTGCCTTCTTAGGCGGTACTTCAACTGCTGGAAGTCTTACCACTTGGTTTCGGAACCAATTTGCCGAGTTGGAATTGGAAAAGGAAAAAACTGAAGGCAGTAATGCATACGACCGATTAGCAAAAATAGCGGCTCAGTCTCCACCTGGCGCTAAGGGGCTTATTATTCTTCCCTATTTTGAAGGGGAGCGAACCCCTTTGAATGACCCAAAAGCGAAAGGGATGTTCTTTGGAATCAGCCTTAGGCACACCAAGGCTGATATCTACCGAGCTGTTTTGGAAGGAGTGGGATACGGTATCCGCCATAATCTGGAAGTCATGGGAGAAGAAGGAGTAAAACCCAAACGTATTCTGGCTACCGGTGGTGGAACCAAAAATGACTTATGGATGCAGATTGTTTCGGATATAGCCCAGGTTGAATTGGCAATTCCCAAGGAACAAATCGGTGCTAGTTATGGAGAT
>JAAYUP010000214.1 GCA_012517635.1 Candidatus Atribacter alterifermentans | reverse complement strand
TTCAATGAGAGGGTATTCATCAGGTATCTTGAATTCAATGTAAACTCCGGGCCTGTGACCGTTGTCTGCCGGGTCAGCCTCGTACTCAAAGTGATAATTTCCGGTTTCGTCTTTTGTGAAGACACGGCTGCCGTCAGGATTTCTTTTAATCCGTTTGCCTTCGGCGATGCGGAAAACATCTTCAAACGTCAGCACGTTCTGACCCTCGAAGCTCTGCCGGGCCTGGTCAGGGTTCTTTTTGTTGAATGCGCTGCCGTTATCAAGCTGCATTATCTCTTCCCATGTGAAGGTGCCTATCGGATCGCCCTCCCTGCCGGGAAAAACCTCCGCCACGTTTGTAGTACGTTTGAAGGTCTTGTCATGCATTATTACAAGTACACTGTCCTTTGTACGGTGTACATCGAGCTCCATGTAATCGGCACCGGAGGACATACTGATATTCCCGCTTACGACATGTTTTACCGAGCTGGTGGCTTGGTTCCAGTTAACTATATCATCCCAATTGGAGCATTATATGTTGCTAGTGGGGCTACTCATGGAATGCGCATCGAAAGGTGCCCGGATTATATGAACCGAGTTGTTGATTATTATGGAGTTAAAGCTGGAGATGTAGCTATTGTATTCAATAATATCGGTGTTAATTCTGCCACTATTGATGCCATTTTAGAATGCAAAAAGAAAAAAGCTTACACTATTGGAGTTGGAGGGAGCGAGTGGCAGGAAAAGATCCCTAAAGATCATTATACCCGTCACCCCAGCCGTCAAAATATGATAGATTTGGTTGATCTTTTCATCGATGATTATAATCCAATTGGCGATTCAGTTATGGAGATTGATCATTTCGATCGTCCCTTCGCGCCTATTTCAGCTATGACTGACGGATACATTGTGCGCCGTATTGAAATTGAAACTATTCAATATATGGTAAACAAAGGTGTTACCCCCAAGGTATGGATGAGTGCCAACCGAGTTGGTGGTGACGAAGCCAATGCGAAGTACGTAGAAGAATATTTTTACCGAATTAAGAATTTATAAAGTAGTGTTTTAACCGAAAGAAAGCCTTCTTTCGGATTTAATAAATCATGAATAGTTTTGAGGAGGGCAGTATCATGAAAAAAGGGATTTTAATCCTGATGGTTTTTGCTTTCGTTGTGGTGTTAGGAAGCATCACTTTTGCTCAAGATCAACCTGTAGAGATAACCTTTTGGCATCACGAAGCACCTGCTCACCGGGTTGCAGCATTTCAAAAAGTAATCGATCTTTTCATGAAAGAAAACCCCAACATCAATTTAAAACAAGAAGTTGTCATGTGGGGTGATGCTTGGGTTAAAACCTTAGCTGCTATTGAAGCGAACACACTCCCTGATTTTCAATTTGGTTTACCTGATTTCGTTACAACCATGTTTAAGACCGGTTCTCTGGCACCACTAACTGATTTAGTGAAAGAAATTGATGAAAAATACCAGATATTTCCCAACCAGAAGAATATGTATTTCTATGACGGTGAATATTGGGGAGTTCCTATCATGACCATGGTCATGCTCATGACCTATCGCCCCAGTTTCCTCGAAGAATATGTTGGAACGACTGAACCACCAAAAACCTGGGATGAAGTACTTGATTATGCCAAAAAGATCACCGAAAATTCGGAAGAAGAAGTCTATGGTATTGGGATTGGTGGAGCAAAGAATCTAATGACCGATGAACAAGCCTACATATTCATGGCAAGCACTGGTGCCCGATTCTTTGATGAAAATGGAAATATCACTTTTAATAGCCCAGAAACCATTGAAGCGCTGAAATTATATAACGATTTGATTAAATTTGCTCCTCCCGGAGCTGAAGCCTGGTCTTGGGGAGAAATCGAATTGAATATAGCAGCAGGAACCTTGGCCATGTCTCCTTACTTTCCTTCGGTCCAGAAAAGATTCCACGAAGAGTTTGATAGCGACGACTACGATGCTGCTCATATACCTTTTTATAAAGATCGTACTGAACGAGGGACAATTACCTACCCCAATGAAGTTCATCTCTATAAAGATACTTTAGAAAAACCAGGTCACAAAGAAGCGGTTTACGACTTCGTTCGTTTCATGATGAGACCCGATATAAACGCTATATTAACTTCTGGTCAAGAACCCGGTGGTTTCTTCCCAACCAGTGTTGCCGCTTCCCAAGCTAAGGAATATTGGGATGATCCGATTGTTAAACGATTCGAAAATGCTCATAAAATTGCCATGGAAGCTTTGAATGATTATGCTACGCTTTATGGTTTTGAATATGGTAAATGGGTTAATATCGGTATTGGTGATATCTCCGGTGCTGATGTTTTAGCTGATACTGTCAATAAAGTAGTAAGTGGTCAAATGACTCCCGAAGAAGCAGCAGCCTATGGCGCAGAACTCATGACCAAATATTCTTCACCGATTGCGCAATAATCTCAACTCAACGAGCTGGAGCAATACTCTCCAGCTCGTTGATATTTTATTGATACGGGTGGTTTAAATGCTTAAAATTCGGAAAAATGAAATACAGCAATACTTATTCTTACTCCCGGTTTTTATAGTTGTTTTGGTTATTTTTGCTTATCCCTATATTCGAAATTTAATGTACTCTTTCTATGATATTTCCTTTGGAGGCGCCGAATCCAATTATATAGGACTAAAAAATTATACTTATCTTCTGGGTAGTGGCTTTTTCTGGGAATCTTTATGGAAAAGCCTTTATTGGACTTTTGGTAATTTAGTTATTCAGTTGATTGTACCCCTTTTCTTAGCGATTCTACTGAACGTAAAAATGAAAGGAATTCATTTAGCTCGATCACTGGTAATGCTCCCTTGGATTGCACCTACCGTTGCCGTTGCCGTCTGTATGAGATGGATGTTGCTTCCCAGAATTGGCATTATTAATGCTTTTTTGACTTCGATTGGGTTAATGGAGAAACAAATTCATTTTTTAGGTAACAATACCACAGCCATGCCTGCTCTCATTCTTCTTAACTCTTGGAAATTTCTTCCCTTTGGGACTTTGATGATTTTAGCCGCCCTCCAAGCTATTCCTTTGAGTGTTTTTGAAGCAGCCGAAGTGGATGGTGCAACCGGTTTTCAAAAATTTCGATTTGTTACTTTTCCTCTACTTAGTTCAATGATTTGGTTTGTTGGATTCCTGGCATTTGCTTGGAATTTTAATACTTTTGATTTGATTTGGTTAACAACTCAGGGAGGTCCTGGAACTGCAACCCAAACCCTACCAGTTTTGATTTACCGAACTGCTTTTAAGACCTTCCGTTTAGGAGAAGCATCAGCAGTCACGGTTTTCATTGGTATCTTTTTGATTATTCTTGGTTTTTTCTATTTCAGTTACCTTACTCCAAAAGAAAAACAATAATTGAGTTTAAAGAATTATCATTCAGCCTGTCGGTGAGGTGAAACGGTTTGGCAGAAATTAACCGGACAAAAAATATTATAACCGTATGCATTGTCGTAGTGGTCCTTGCACTCATTATATGGCCTTTTATATATATATTCATTTCATCATTTAAACCCTTAAAAGAAATTATGTCCCGAGCTTCTTTTTTACCAGTTGATCCAACTCTAAAAAATTATCAAACCCTGTTGTTTGCTCGAACACCGGTCAGAGATTTTCCCCGGTTTTTGTTTAACAGTCTATACGTATCTGTTTTTACTGCTCTTTTTACTCTCATAATTTCGTCAATCAGCGGTTATGGAATTGCTCGAAATCGAAGGCTCCGTGCTGGTATGATCTCAAAATTCCTCCTTTTTATCTATGTTTTCCCAACTGTTGTTCTTTTGGTTCCAATTTACAAACTTTTTACTACCATGAATTTATATGACAACTTATTTGGCCTCATTATCATTTATACTGCACTGGTATCGCCTTTTTGTACCTGGTTGTTGGTATCTTTCTTTGAAAATATTCCCAGAGAATTGGAAGAATCTGCCGGAATTGATGGAGCTGGCACTTTTACTACTTTCACTCGCATTGTTATACCATTAGCCTCACCAGGATTGGTAACTGCAGGAGCCTATTCTTTCATTACCGCCTGGGGTGAATATATGTTTGCTTTAATTTTGATTAGCTCCAATTTGAAGAAGACGGGACCATTGGGTTTAGCAACCTTTACTGCTGAACAATATATCGAATGGGGACCGCTGCTTTCCGGATCGATTCTTATAATGATACCGGTCTTTATCCTATTCATGCCGGTATCGGGTTATTTCATAAAAGGATTCACAGCAGGAGCAGTGAAAGAATAATAAAAAGGGAGGGAATCCCATTGAAAATTAAAAAATCTATAGTTGTTGTTTTGATTATGATGGGTTTGGTTATGTGTGCATTTTCCATAGCTCAATCAAAGGTGTCAATCAATGTAACTGAAGATCAGTATGTTCTCCCGGTAGCAGAATTGGCCAGCACAAAAACGAATCCAGAAATCATTCACATGAGTAACGATCTTATTGCCATAGATTTAATTCCCAACCGGGGTCGCATCTTGTCCAATTTTATGTTAACCGACAAACAACAGTCTTTTCTCTATCAGAAATTCGTTCCTGATCCTATGGTTCTTCCCGGTGGTCTTCATACCGTCGAATTTGGAGGCTATTATTTTTCACTTCCATGGAATACCCGAGATCGTCAGCCGTTTGATTTGCAATTTGAAATTCTAAATTCTACTGATGATTTAGGAGAAATCTTCCTTTCTGGGAAAGACATGTTCCAAAAAACTCTTACTGAAGTATGGGTGAGAATGAAAAAAGCCAGCCCAGTTGTTGAAATTGAAACTAAAATAACCAATACTTCAAAGAAAACTCCCAAAGATTTAGAGTTCCGAGATTTTACGGTTTTTTATATTCATGATAACGAAAAGAGCAATGAACAAATCATTTTACCAGTTGATAAAGTTAAACTTATAGAAAGTAAAAATGATTGGGCAGGATCGGAAGAAAATCTATTCGAATGGCCGAAATCTTTCTCTCAATGGATAATGATCAATGATTATTTGGTTTTTCAATCAGCTTCACAACTCAGTGCTAATGTGGCTGGGATATATTATCCTGAAACAAAAAACCTATTTGTAAAAACATGGAAACCTGAGGAATTTTTTAATGGAGCTGAAATTTGGTCCTGGGGTAAGAATTATTCAAATGAACCTGGAGCTGCCCCTTACATAGTCTATTCGAATACTACTCAATTCACGCTTCAACCGCTGGAATCAAAATCCTTTACTATTAATTTTACAGTAATCAGTGATATATCCGAGCAGGATATCACCCTAGAAGTTCTTCTCAATAAAGTAAACCAATTGCTACCAGAATAGATCCTAATTCGCTTCTATCCTGCCGGTAGATACCCCTCTCTTCCTAAAAAATGAGAGGGGTTTTTATTTTTTGGTAGATAATTAAATCCATAGCTTTTCAAGGAAATAACAACTTCAATTTTTTTTTCAATTTTAAAAACAATGCAGTATTTTGATATAACTTTAGTTTAACTACCCTCGGTAGGTATTCGTATGAAATCTCCAACAAGATAAAAATAAATATACTTAATCGGAGGATCCCAATCATTGAAATATCGAATACTCGGTTCGACAAAAGAAAAGGTCTCGGCACTTGGCTTTGGATGCATGCGACTTCCAACCATCGACCATAAGCCATCATCAGAAGATGTTGATGAAAAGGAAACCATTCGCATGCTGCGCTATGCAATTAATAACGGTGTAAATTATATCGATTCCGCTTTTACCTACCACAATGGGAAAAGCGAAGAGGTGATCGGTAAAGCACTCCAAGATGGCTATCGGGAAAAAGTATTATTAATCACTAAAATACCTATCTGGTTAGTGGAAAAAAGCAGTGATTTCAACCGTTTTTTACATGAACAACTCAGCAGGTTAAAAACTGATTATTTCGATATTTTGGTTTTTCCTGTCATGAACCATTTTTCGTCTTTAAGGTTTTTATTGATTCCTATGATCGATGGTCGGTTGCTCAAATCCAATATAATTATATGATTGAAGATGTCCAGGCAGGTACAAAAGGATTAAGCTTAGATTAAACCTTCCGGTGGTTAATAAACCTTCGAAAATTACTAATAATGGGGCTTCTTTAATAACTTGAACCTCGCTTTATCAGAGAAGCCCCATTATTTTAACAACTATACATGTTCCCCAAATACCTCTAAAGAGTAAGGTAATTTCTTAAAAGCTCTGATAGAGGTTTGTTAATTTTTTTTCAAATAACAAAAAAGTAAAAAAAGATGATTTTTCCTATTAATAAAATTACTTTCTTAAACCCATTTATTTTTCATCAAGACTATTTTGTTTTCAATGGACGCCTTTCTTATCGAATATGCCCTACAATTTCGGTTGATGTCCAACCATGATCGGCATCACCAGGGAACAAAACTGAAATCCTAACCGATGACCTTCTTACAAAAGAAGCTGTATAAGTAAAGATCGCCATACCACGACTATTGGTTCGCACTTGATGGGAGCTTAAAGTTCCAAAAGGAGCATCCAATAATAAGTTTTTACCAGGGATTGGCCGACCAGAATAATCAGTTAATCTTATAGAAAAGGTTTGAGTCGATCCAGCGTTGAGATTGAAAGTTGCCGGTTGTACATTAATAAGAGGTTCAACTTGACCACCATCAACCATAAATTCTGTTCGATTGACTGCGTACTGGCCTCCAAATATGGATGAAATGCGGCTTGGATTCCTTAAAAATTCTTGAATTTTATTTCGTGGAATGGTGTCAGGAGTTATAATAATTACAACCCGGTGAGTTCCAACTGGCTCTTTCGCCATAAAACTAACCATTTGTGGAGAGTTAGCCCGAACAAATTTGTTTTCTTCAATGATTTGAACACTTCCTCCGGGGTTATATTGAGCAAGAGTTATATAACCACCGATTGTGGCTTGGTAACGTAAGTTTACCCTTTCTCCCACTGAATAAAATCCACCATCGCCTCGGTCAGTCGAGAGTGCAATTTGAGGAGATCGAGGTATAGAGCGGTGATCCTCGGGTGAAATGTGAAATTGAAAAGTAACTGAAGGTTTGGCTAAGACCATGCTTGAAAGTCCGGCCAAAATGAGCAAAACTAAGAAGATTTGAAGAAATAAATTGGCATGAACATATTTTTTCATTTTATAAATTCCTTTCTTTTTATTAGGGAGTTTCATACTAATAAATTGTTACTGTATACCCTGAATAAGTTGGATAAAATCTTTCAGTATAAGAAATTCCCCAATCTGTCTCAACCCGAACGATATGTTCTTCATATAATTTTACATTAGCTAAACTGAACAAACAGCCGTTTGGATTAAGATAAGCATTGCCAATTCGATTTCCATCAATATACACTCTCCCATAAACACTCGACGATGAAGAACAAATGGATACTTTCCCGAATCCTGGAGGAAGCGGTTCATCTTCAATACAGCCCGATGTTCCCATCATCATAGCTAACACTAAAATTGCCATTACGATTAAAAAAACCTTCATTTTCATAGAATTTCCAACCTCCCATTTATTTAATAATATTTATAAAAGATTAATCGGCATTCTATGATATATGATTAGTTCTTAGTGAATTTTTTGGAACAAATTTAGGATCGATCGTCGGAATTTACATTAATATTTTCATGATACATATAACGGAGTCTATTATACAATTTACAGGATAAACCTTCATGTTACTTTTTATGACACCAGATGAAGATGAAAATCTAAGATTCGACATGCCATGGCATGTCGCTACATGAATCGGGCACGATAAAGGGTGAGGGAGAGGGGGGGTGAATGAAAAAATAATTAGAGAATAAAAGAAAAAATTAAAAGATGAGATTCTCACGCGGGATAACATCGTTCAAGATGACGCCTTTTTTAAAATTTTTGTAGGAGGTTTGATTCATTATGCCCGTTGATTTTCAGAATGAATAGAAAAGTAGACTTCATCGAGGAATTAAGGTATTGTAAAAGGACGGCGTTTCGATTTTTAAAAAAGAAAAATGAAAAACCTTCATTTCTTATTCACCTATTGAAAAATAGGTTGTGATTTGGCATTTTTACTTTGCTATTATTACTACGTCTTTGAAATTTATATCTCCTGATAGAGACGATAGTAGACCTTAAACAAGAGGTGATTTCATATGTTAAATCTTTTCTATGATTACTTTTGGATGATTCTCTTTTTTATAATTGCTATCCTCATTGGCTATTTCACGCACTTCATTTTATTTAAAATTCTTAAGAGAATAACCGATTATACGACGATCGGTCTGGATAAATATTTTGTAAAACACTTAAAAGATCCTATCCGGTTATTTTTTATTTTAATTGCATTTCGAACTGCTATTTCTCTTTTAAAGACGCCCCTTCCCCCAGAAATCTCTGCTTTCCTTCAATCCATTCTTTATTTCATTACCCTTTTTGCTATCGGCTGGTCTTTAGTGAAATTAATCTCGGTTTTTGAAGATTTTCTAATTCAAAAATATCGCATGGATAAAAAAGATAATCTTTTTGCCCGTAAAATACATACTCAATTTATGGTCTTTAAACATCTTGGTATAACTATTGTAGCCATTGTCATCATATCAGTTACCTTGCTACGTTTTGAGAGCGTACGGACATTAGGAACAGGTCTTTTAACTTCAGTAGGGATAATGGGTATTGTTGTTGGTCTGGCAGCTCAAAAAACTGTAGTGGCATTAATTGCTGGCATTCAGATTGCATTTTCTCAACCGATTCGGATTGATGATGTGGTCATTGTTGAGAATGAGTGGGGTCGAGTTGAAGAAATCAATTTTACTTATGTAGTTGTTAAAATATGGGATTCAAGACGTCTAATTGTACCTACCAGCTATTTTTTGGAGCATCCTTTTGAAAACTGGACAAAAACATCATCAGATATGCTCGGAACAGTGTTTCTTTATGTTGATTATCAACTTCCCGTTGATGAACTCCGCCATGAGCTTTTAAAAATATTAGACCAATCACCTTGGTGGGACAAAAGAGTCAGCGCTCTTCAAGTTACCGATTGCAAAGAAACCACCATGGAGTTAAGAGCGTTAATGAGCGTAGCTGACTCATCCTCTGCTTGGGAATTGCGCTGTGAAGTTCGAGAAAAATTGATTAACTTCATTCAAAAAAATTACCCCGAATGCCCTCCGCGTTTAAGGATCACTGCCGAATCTATAAGCTGATAGAACAAGGATTAACCTAAAAGATTTGTTTTTAGCAAAAAATGGAGCGGAAAACGGGATTTGAACCCGCGACCCTCGGCTTGGGAAGCCGATGCTCTACCTACTGAGCTATTTCCGCCCCTATGGTTATTATATTAACTGGTGTTGGATATTTTTTCAAGAGTTCACAATAAGAGTTATAGGTTGAATGAATATATGTTTTAAATTCCATCAATTGATTTATAATTGACCTATGAAAAAAACTCGTCAAGATTTCAATGAAAATACCTGGAAAAATTTTGGACAGATCTGGGATATTTCCTGGATGACCGTAGCACCAATTGTTTTAGGATTATTTTTAGGTCAATACCTGGATCAGAAGTATCCAAAAGGCTTTTCTTGGACGCTTTCAATGCTCATTTTAGGAATATTTTTTGCCTTCTATAATCTGTACCAATTTTTCGATAAAGAAATAAAAAAATACGAAAAAAAAGATAAAAAAAATGAACACGATAATGAAAGCCATCATTAGTCTCCTTTTAGGAGTAGGTCTTTCTACAATTGTTGCCTGGTTGGTCGCCTGGAATGTCAAAAAATTAATATATTTTAAAAAAAATCAACCGTTTTCTGGTCTTATTGGTCGTTTATCGATCACTGGCGTCCTCATTATCATCGTTTTAAAATATTTAAAACCAGATATACTCCTGTTTTTTTTGGGTTTTTTTATCTCCTACTTCTTGACAGTTTGGATTATTAGTATTAAATTCTTCTGAAGGTGAAAGGCAATGGAAAATTTTGGACCGCATATTCTCTTTATGGTCGGACCTCTACCGGTTACGACAACCGTGGTGGCAACCTGGT
>JAAYUP010000213.1 GCA_012517635.1 Candidatus Atribacter alterifermentans | reverse complement strand
TCTCCTTGCAGTCACCTGGGCTGGTGGCGTTCAGATTGAACTTATGCAACCATTAACTGGTCGAAGCGTCTACGATGAGTTTTTAGAGAAAAAAGGCGAAGGGTTGCACCACATAAAATTATATTATGAGGATTGCCAAAAAGCTCTTGAAGAGTTTAAGAAAAAGGGAATTGAAGTCATTCAAAGTGGAAAATTCGATGAGGATGAATTTTATTATCTTGATACCGAAGCTTCTTTAGGAACAATTTATGAAATTGGAAACAATGGAAAAATTCGCGAGCCGGAAAGAAGGTATCCTGAAACTTAAAAGAGAAGCAAATAGGCCAAGAGGAAAGGGAACTAAAGTTTTTTGTTTTGAATTGCGTTTTACTGGTCAAGGAAGGGTTTTAAAAAATTAGTCTGTTGATAAATGGCTTAAAACAAGGTTTTTATTTATCACCTCCGATTTGACATTTTGGGAGAAAAAAAGTACGATAGGACTACCACGGATTCTGAGGAATCGGAGAACCGGAGAATTGGAAAAAAAAACCTCCCTTGCGAAAGTGAGTGTTCGAAACCTCTCTACCAGGAGAGAAGGAAGTCCGGTTCTGAAACACTGAGGGTTTTGAGTGGCCATATAATTTCCTTGGTGAGATGAAGGTAGGAAGGTTCGTTAGATTCCGTGGTTTTTTTATCCTCCCCCTTGACCTCCCTTGTAAACCCAATTCCTTATTTTCCGTATTTAAATATATAAGCAGTTTGGTTAAATAAAGGGAAGGGAAGACCTTGATTCTACTGTCACTTTTTTAGATGTTACTGATATTGATACTTCGACTAATGATATTCCTTTAGTTGGGTCATGGGAATTTACTCCCAAAGATGCCTCCTATCAAAAAGATACCGCCTGTTTTTTAGTAACGATTAAATGTACCGAAGTCTATCCAACCCCAACACCTATCCCTTTTCCACCCTATAGCCCCCCACCACCCACCCATCAATAATTTTTCTGGAAGTTTGAACAAGAGATGATGTATACTCAAATTGAGTTGAAAAACATCATCTCCTGTTCAAAATATAAATAACTTTCCCTTCTTTTTTTATAAAATTACTGTTAGGCTGATAACTAAACCAAATGGATTTCAAATTTATTTTATTACAGTCAAAAACAGTTCTGTAAATCTTAAGTTAATCAGATATTTATATTTATTTAATTCCATAAGAAAGGACAACCAACATGTCAAACCAACTAAAAAATATTCTTATCTGGGGAGCAGGAAAGATTGGTCGAGGATTTATCGCAGATTTATTTTTTAAGGCAGGATACAACTTAACCTTTGTCGATTCCAACCAGGAATTGATCCACCAATTAAATACTCAAAAGCAATACACGATTGTGAACCTCCCCAGTTTTGAAGAAAAAGAAGAAGTCATTATTAAAGATTTTCAGGCTTTTCATATCAGCGAAAAAGATAAAATTTTTCAAAAACTGAACGAATGTTCGATATTATCGCTGGTTGTGTTTCCATCAGCTTTTGAACAGATTGCCAAAGACCTTGCTCCAATTATCGAAAGAAGATTCCAAGAAAAAATCAATCGTCCTCTCAATATTCTCATGAGCACCAATATCTGCCAGCCCTCAGAACAATTCAAAAAATATCTTCTTAAAGAACTATCCGATCCCGGAAAAGGTTATTTCAATCGTTACATTGGGCTGGTGGATACCTTAATTATCAGAATGGGAATTGAGCCCACTCCTGAAATGAAAGAAAAAGATCCTTTGACTATCCTCACAAATGGATATCCGGAACTTACCATAGATAGAGAGTCATTCAAGGGTGAGCCACTCCAATTCAAAAGTTTCGTTTACACCACCAATATGAACCATGAAGAGAAAAGAAAAATGTTTACCTATAATACCATTCATGCTGTGTATGCTTATTTGGGAAAGCAAAAGGGTTATCAATACATTATCGAATCTATTCAGGATGATGAAATTCAGCAAATGGCGGTGGAAGCGCTCAATGAATCAAGCCGAGCGTTGCAAAAAGAGTTCGGCTTTTCTCAAGAAAATATGAATGAATGGAATTCTCGAGTCCTTAAAAATATGGCAAATCCACTGCTAAAGGATAAAATTGATCGGGTAGGTGCCGATCCTATCCGAAAATTAAAAAAAGAAGATCGGCTTATCGGACCTGCTCTCATGTGCATCCGAAATGGCATTATGCCCTATTTTCTGGCGAAAGCCGTTGCTGCTGCCTTTCTTTTTGTTTCAGAAGAAGATCAAGCATCACGAACCATTCAGGAATACTTAAAAAATCACTCGATAAAAGAGGCCGTTCGAGAGTTTTGCCAGCTTGATCGGGAAGTTGAATTGATTCAAATGATTTCCGATCATTATCAGAAACTCAGTGAAACAAAAAATGTAAATGAAGATTTATCCAGAATAAAAGTAAAAAAACAACTTTACGAAATTGGGTTTGAGTACGAAAAGGAATATCGAGGGTGTGCTCAATGCCTCATTGCCGCTTTCTTTAAGTATGTTGGAAAATCAAATCCTTCTCTCTTCCAATCAGCGAGTGGTTTTTCCGGAGGCATGGCGATTACTGGCGACGGTCCCTGTGGTGGTTATTCAGGGGGCACAATGATAATGGGAAGCTACGTCGGAAGGCGACTTGAAAAATTAGACATTGATGGTGATAAAGAAGCCCAGTACAAGGCCTATGAAATGGCGCAAAAACTCCATGATAAATTTATTGAAACCTATGGAAGCGTGATATGTGCTGACATTCACAAACAAATCTTCGGAAAATCCTTTTGTTTAAGATCAAAAGAAGTTCGAAAAGAATTCGAAGAAGCCGGAGCTCACCTCGACAAATGTACAACAGTCGTAGCAATGGCTGCTTCCTGGGTAGCCGATATTTTGATCGATGAAGGATATTTATAACCTTTTGTTTAATAAACTTATACCAATGAATAATTACGAATTAAAATATTAAATTTTGTAAAAAAATAAAAATATCATTTAAATAAAAGATCGAATAATTGATTTATTTTGTGATATCAGTGTTTTTTTTATTGTTGGTCGTGTATATTGGTTGTTATAAGTATTCTCTCAATGGGG
>JAAYUP010000212.1 GCA_012517635.1 Candidatus Atribacter alterifermentans | reverse complement strand
TTTTTACCGTTAGAAATTTACCAAGAGGAGTTTAAAAATGGTCACGCAAGACAAGATAATTTCTTGGAATTAATTTGTAGGTATAACCTATGGTTGAAGTTGAAGTTATTTGAAATTTCTTGTTAAGTAAAAATGAGGGTATTCCCAGAATCAACTCACACTCCTTCGGTTGGTAGCGGATTTTTTAGATTAATATTCATAAAAGAAATCATTCATAGTGGTTTTATAGGGGTTATTTTTTGCAATGAGCAGGAAAATAAAGGGTCGGTGGGTTAGGATAATAAGGGAGAGCAACAATGACTTTTAAACTGCTGATAACGTCTTCTCTAACGTATCCCTTAAAACAAACCATTTCTTAAAATAATTGGAACTTTAAAAGGATTTGTCAATCAAAAGGCATGGGGTCTTAAAAAGATATTTAATAATAAAAACCAAAAAAGGAACCACTAAGAAGAGCCAAGGGTATTAGGAGCTATTAGGCTTCTACCCTTTTACTGACAAATGCTTATAAAAAAGATACAATAAAGTTGCTGAGAAAAGACTGAGCCAGTTTTAGAACACCTTTTTTATTATTATGTTCTATTTAAAATATTATTATATTATTATCATTTCATTGTATCATGGGGACTTGTGATCGAAACGTTCTTAGCTCAATCTGCAAGGAAAGTTGATGATCGAACAATATTAGAAACTACCTTAAAACCAATCAAAATAGGTGAAAAAGGGCCGATGATTAAAATTATGGATCGCTATATAGCCCGCGAAAGCCTCACTGGCATGTTTACATGGGTGGGTGCGGTAACCATTGTTATGTTGGTGGGAATTTTATTCGAACTTGCTGACTTTTTTGTCAACAAAAAAGTGCCTCTCTTCATCACATTAGAAATACTGTTATTATATATTCCTGCCCAAATGGTGCTTACTTTCCCGATCTCTTATCTTTTAGCCTCTGAACTCCATTTAGGAAGGCTTGGAAGAGAAAGTGAGATGGTAGCCATTGAAGCGAGTGGTGTCAGCTTGAAAAGGATTTTGTTTCCCTATTTGATAGTCTCAATTTTAATCAGTATCGGTTCATATTATTTTAATGATATTATTGTTCCTGAGTCAAACCACAAAGCACAGGTGTTAATGCGTGAATATGTTTATAAAAAGGGACCACCGAAAATACAACAAAATGTTTTTTTTAGGGACGCCGAGAACCGATATTTTTATGTGAACGAATTGGATAACGAAACCTGGGAAATGAAGAAAGTGATTGTTTATGATTTAAAAGATCAAAAGAAGTTTCCGGATGTTATTACTTCTCAAAGTGCTTTTTGGCTAGAAGATCGTTGGTTGTTGATAGATGGAATAGTTCATCGATATAACGAGACCGGATATCTTCTTCAGGAAATAGAATTTGCTGAGATGGAAATTGACATGAAAGAGGAATTGCAGGAATTTTTTGAAAACCAGCGCGCTCCTGAGGAGATGTCGACAAGAGAACTACGGAAACAGATTGAAATATTGAAGCAAGCAGGAGCTCAAGTTGATGAATTCGAAACCGCTTATTATTTGAAATATTCTCTTCCTTTTTCGGCTTTAATGTTTATATTAATTGGGCTACCATTTGGTATTCAAAGAGGCCGTGATACAAGAGCGTTAGGCGTTATAGTGACGGTGATTTTGGCTTTTGTTTTTTATATGATGTTATCGATATTTCGTTCAATGGGACGGGGTGGTATCATGGAACCTTGGTTGGCAGCCTGGATGCCGAATATTATTTTTGGTTCAATAGGGTTGTTTTTATTTTTAGGCATCGAAAGAAAGTGAGGGTAACATTGTTGAAAAAAATTGGGATGACTGGGTCGCTTTTGTTATTATGTTTAGTTTTGGTTATGTTTTTATCTGAGTTGGGGATAACCCAGGATTCAGATTTATTTATCCAAGCACAAAAGGCTCGTCAACAAGGCGACATGGATTCCGCTTATCGTTTATACGAACAAGCTGCTGAACAAGGCATTCGCCCCCATGATGCCTATTTCGAAATGGGGCTTATCTTATTAGAAAAAGAAAAATGGACACAGGCCTACCGAATTTCTGGAAAGGCTGTGAAGGCTTTTCAAGAATATTTAACTCTTAATCCCGACGATGACAACGCATGGTTTCGGTTGGCTTATACTTATGAAAATAGAAGCTTCGCGCCTGGTGTAAATGAATGGAAGAAAGCAATTGAAGCACTTCAAAAAGCTTTGTCAATTTCTTTAGAAAATCCTCAGTACCTGCTGCATCTTGGTTATGTATATTATAAAATAGGAGAAAGAGAATTTGCTGAAGAAATTTTACTTAATTTGGTGAATAAATATCCTGATTATGTTGATGCCCGTTATTATTTGGCGATGAACTATCTCGAGAAACAAGACAAGGAAAAGGCAAAACAACATTTTACGTATATTCTTGAAAACGTAAATCAAGAGAATAGTTATTATCAATGGGCAAAAAAAGAGTTAAACAAAATAGGAGGAGGAACTCAATGAAAAAAAGCTATCCCTTTCTCCTTGGCATTGCATGTATTATTTTTTTAGTCGTTCTTGCAGGTTGTATGACAATGAGTTTCGGAGAAAAAGGTACAGTTCGAGGAAGAGTAGAAGGAAATAATGGTCCTCTTCAAGGCGTCCGAGTGGAATCCGGTAACCAGGTTGTATTTACCAATGAAGCCGGAGAATTTCTTTTAGAGGATATTTCCTCGGGAGCACAATACATCTTTTTTTCTTGCGAAGGATATTCTGGCACCATGGTTCAAGTTACCGTAGTGAAGGGAAACGAAGTTCTTATCTCGCCTGATGGAATCATTATTTTATCTTTATCATCTGAAAGTAACGATTATGAGTATCTTGTATCACTTTACCAGCTTGGTTTTTATGAAAGAAGCTTTCTTGAAGCTGAAGAATATCAAAAGAGGTATTTTGGAAGTCATCTCATTCCCAATGTTTCATTTATAAAAGGAGCTTCGTCATATTATTTGGGAAATTATCAGATAGCGATTTCTATTTTGAACGATATGGTTAAGAGTTATCCTGATAATGAATTTGCTGATGATGGACAGTATCTGTTAGCTCGATGTCATGGCCAGGGCTTAAATCAATGGTGGGATGCTATTAATGAATATAAAAACCTTATTCAAAATTACCCTCAGAGCGAATTTATTGGTGTAGCGTATTATGAAATGGGAGATTGCTATTATATATTAGAATCATATTCAAATGCTTCAATCGCCTATGATCAAGCAAGGTCTTTTGGGGGAGAAGTTGAGAAAAAGTCAACTTATGGTTTAGCTCATTGTTTTTACAAATTAGAACTTTTTTACAAAGCAGCTTCTCTCTTTGCTGAATATGTTCAAAAATACCCAAACGATGAGTTTGCTGATGATGCCCAATATTTCGAGGGCGCATCGTGGTATCGCCGTGATGATTATCAACTCGCCTTAGAGGCATTTGATAAATCAATAGTCCAATATCCTAACGGGACATGGTATAATGGTATCTTTATTGCTCCTGCTTCCATGTTTAATAAGGGACTTTGTTTGGAAAAAGTTGGACGCTACAGCGAAGCTTATCAGCTCTATCTCGATATTATTCGAAAATACCCAGGAGCGAAATGGGCGGATGGAACCTCTCTAATAGATAGCACCAAATACCGTATTGAACTACTAAAAAATACGGTTCTTTAGGTTGAAACGGTGGAATGATAGAAAAGACCGATCGGGAGATCATTGTTGAAGTCCTGAACGGAAATCGGGATTTTTTTTGTTTGCTAGTAAGAAAATATGAAAGACCAATTTTTAATTATATTTTCCGTATGGTACGATCCAAGCCAGATGCTGAAGATTTAGCTCAAGATACCTTTGTTAAGGCTTATTCGGCATTAAACAAATATGATAACTCGTACGAATTTTCCACCTGGATATACCGTATTGCTCTGAACGTTTGTCGTGATTATTTTCGGAAAAAAAAGATTTTCTTCTTCTCTCTTTCATCTCCTATTGGAGATGAAGAAGAAAGCGAATTAGAAGATTTTATTCCTCAAGAATCCTTTCATAACCCCGACGATGTTTTACTTAATCAAGAATTGAGATTAAGTCTGGAGAAAGCAATCAGAGATCTCCCATTAAAATTTCGAGAGGTGATTGTGCTACGACACTTAGAAGGATTGTCTTATGATGAAATTTCCGTGGTTACCGGACTTCCAGTAGGAACAGTTAAAACCTATTTACACCGAGCAAGAAAAAAGCTTCAAGACGAATTAGGTGAATTATTAGAATAATTTAAAAATTCTATGATTAGATTGGGTTTTAAGCAATTCAATTATTTAAAGAGGGTGAAACATCAGAAGGATTTATCCGTATATATTGTTGAGGCGATTGATATGGATAGAAAAGAAGAAAAGTTGATTCGCTGTTTAGAACAACTTCCTCAAATGGGAGTTCCGACTGGTTTTTCTCTTCGGGTAATGGACAGAATAGATGCCCGGCAGAGAAGGGGATATTTGGTTGGTCATTTCAAAAAATTAGCAATCGTCTCTTTATCATTAGTATTTTTAGCTCTAATTTTTTTCACCGATCTTCCTCTATTTCCTCAGTTTAATATATCGGGGCTATCTGGCTATCGGCGTGTTGAGCTTAAGTTTTATGCATTGAGTGAAAATCCAAAAACTGTAGCAGTAGCCGGTGACTTTAGTGATTGGAATACATTACAGATGGAAAAGAAAGACAATAATTCTTGGGTTATAACTTTGAAGATAAAACCTGGAAAATATCAGTATTCCTTTATAATTGATGGTGAAGAATGGATTCCAGACCCAAGTTCTTATCGGCGAATCGAAGATGGATTTGGAGGGGTTAATTCTGTTTTGGTTGTTAATGGCGAGTAGAAATGAAAAACTGGTTTTTTTTCATTTTTTTCTTTTTCATCATCCTGCTTTTAAATACTACAGTTTTTGCTCAAGATGAGATTTCTTTGTTAATATCAGAATCTGATAATTATCCTCCTGAAGACCAAGAGTATTTGCTAAACCGAGTTGGTGAGTTAGTCAATGAACTCCAACAAAAAGGGTTGGAAGTAGGTACCTTAGTTTTGAAATTAAAAGAGGGATTACATAAAAAGGTTCGTCCTTATAATATTGTTAAAAGTCTTGAAAAGAAAAAAGATTCTCTTTTAGAAGCTCAGAAAATTTTGGAAGAGATAAATCTTACTGGGATTCACGATGAAGAAACCCTCAACTATATTGCTTCTTCGATAGAGCATTCTGTGCCAATCGATTTGGTTAAAAGCGCACTGCAACAAAAGGTTGCACAAGATGATAAAAGCGCGAAGAAAATTGTTGAATCCCTCGCTACCCTAATAGAAATGGGTGTACAACCTCAACAAGCGGGATTAATTATTAACCAGTTTGCCAATAAAAGCAACCAGTCGAAAGATCTTAATAGTTTAACGAAAATTATTGAATATGCTCGGATGGAGGGAATAGACCCACAAAGGATTGCATCCAAGATAGAAGAAGCACTCAGTAAAACCAACAATATTACCATGGTCGAGTTGGAAGTTCAGGGTTTTATTGCTGACATTAAACAAAAACCAACTATTAAATCTGGCCAGGGAGTTGTAATAAGCTCACCCGGGATTACTTCAAGTGGGGTTCCTGGAAGCGAAGGAGGGACTTCCTTGTCCCCTTCAAGCGAAACTCCAGCATCAGGTCCTAATATTCCGTCTCAGGAGGGCGGTTCTCCTTTAGAGTAAAACCACCCTCTTTTCTAAACCCACCTATTAAAGCTGAGAATTCATAGTAATCTTTTCTTATATTAAAGAAGCAACCAAATCGCCAACTTCTTGAGTAGATAAACCCATTTTTCCAGCATTCATGCTCTTGATTTTCCCACTTTGCAAAGAAGCAATAATCGCTTCTTCTAAACCTCGAGCAGCTTCGACTTCTCCTAAGACGTCAAGCATCATTTGAACAGCACAAATTGCTGCTAAGGGATTGATTATATTTAAATTCGTATATTTTGGTGCTGACCCACCGATAGGTTCAAACATTGAAACTCCTGAAGGATTGATATTTCCACCAGCAGCTACACCCATTCCACCCTGAATCATTGCACCAAGATCGGTGATAATGTCACCGAACATATTGTCAGTAACAATAACATCAAACCACTCTGGATTTTTCACCATCCACATCGTTGTAGCATCAACATGAGCATAATCAGTTTTAACTTCAGGATAATCAGCAGCAATTTCATGGAAAGTTCTTTCCCACAAATCAAAAGCATAAGTTAAAACATTCGTTTTCCCGCAAAGAGTGAGCTTTTTTCTTTTATTTCGCTTTTGAGTATATTGGAAAGCATACCGTAGACAGCGCTCAACCCCCTTACGAGTGTTTATTGATTCCTGAATGGCTACTTCATCGGCTGTTCCTTTTCGCAAAAAACCTCCAACTCCTGAATAAAGGCCCTCGGTATTTTCTCTGACCACCACAAAATCAATATCTTCAGGCTTTTTATCCTTTAAAGGAGTATCAACATTGGGATAAAGTTTCACTGGTCGTAAGTTGATGTATTGATCAAGTGAAAAACGGAGCTTAAGAAGTATCTCTTGTTCTAAAATTCCTGGCTTTACGTCAGGATGGCCAATAGCACCCAAGTAAATGGCATCATGCTTTTTGAGTTCTTCAATATTTGAAGCAGATAGAGTTTCATTGGTTTTTTTATAATGTTCGCCTCCAAAGGGGAAGAAAGTCGTTTCATAGGAAAAGTTGTATTTTTTTGAGGTGACTTCGAGTACTTTTAACCCTTCCCGAACAACTTCTGGTCCTGTTCCATCTCCAGGTATTACTGCAATTTGATATTTTTTCATAAAATACCTCCTCTTTAGGATACTTAAGGTATTATAACAAGATATGATTAAATTTTTATATTAAATATAATTTTTTTTGCCTTTTGATTTTTTTATTGAATTCAAAGTAAAATGATAGTACTTTGGTACAGTATTATAATACCTAATAACCAAGATGAGACAGGAGAAAAGGGATGCAAATATTAGTTACTGGGGGAGCTGGTTTCATCGGATCTCATATAGTCGATGCTTACCTTCAAGAAGGCCATCAAGTGGTTGTAGTTGACAATCTTACTACGGGGAAAAAGTCCAATGTTCATCAAGCAGCAATATTATATCCAATTGACATTTGTTCTTTTAAGGAATTAGAGGTCGTTTTTCAAAAACATACTTTTGATGTGGTGAATCATCATGCTGCCCAGATCAATGTTAGGAGATCAATAGAAAAGCCAATATTTGATGCTGAAATCAATATAATTGGAAGCCTCAATCTTTTTGAACTCTGCCGAAAATATGGAGTTAAAAAGTGTATTTTTGCTTCTTCGGGTGGAGCGATCTATGGAACACCAAAGCAAATCCCAGTTGATGAAAATGCAATAACTAAGCCTCTTTCGCCGTATGGAATTGCCAAATTATCAGTAGAGCAATATTTAGATTATTATTACCAAGTTTGGAATTTAGAAAGAGTAATCCTTCGCTATGGAAATGTTTATGGTCCACGCCAAGATCCTCAGGGCGAGGCGGGAGTCATTTCTATATTTTGTAACAATATTCTCAGAGGCGATCCGTGTGTTGTTTTTGGGGACGGTTGGAAAACAAGAGATTATGTTTCAGTCCACGATGTTGCCTCAGCAAACTTACTAGCACTCTATTCTTCAGCTGATATTTATAACATCGGAACCGGCCTCGAAACGAGTGTTAATCAATTAATCGATATGTTACAGAAAATTACCCTCCAAAACATTTCAATTACATATGACAAAGACCGAAAAGGAGAAATCGAACGTATTGCGCTTCTCCCAAAGAAAGCAAACGACCTTTTAGGCTGGAAAACTACTATTTCTTTGTATGAGGGAATAGAAGAAGTTTTTAACTGGTATCAACAAAAAAAGACACGAGATGGGAATAGAAAATAGAAAAATCAAAAAAAGCCAGGAGATCAATCAAAGCTAAAAGAGTAAATTTATGTGTTAGAATGTGATAATAACTGAAATTTTGAGAGATGAACTTTGTACCCAGAAAAAAAACAATTGCGTAAGAAGTGATTATAAAGCTTTAATTAAAAATTGAGTGAGAACAGAGGGACCAATTTCCAGAATTGCACTCAATAATCGAACTGGAATGAGACCAGCCAGTCTTACTGATGTTACGAAAGAGCTTTTAAAAGAGTGAATTATTAAGAAAATCGGATATGAAAGCTCAAAAAGAGGGCGGAGGAAAGTGCTTTTAGATATTAATCGAGACGCTGGTTGAGTGGTAACCTTAAACTTTAATTCCATTCGAGTTTTAGGGCTTGGTATTGATCTTAAGCTGGGAATAAGTTATCGATCCCAGCGATCCATCCCACATTATGCAGCGAAAGATGAAATTATTCAAATTATGAAAGATATTTTATATGAAATTATTGAATCACCGCCAGTAAAGGTTGCATCAGTTCTGGGAATAGGAATTGGGGATCCGGGAATTGTTGATGAAAAGCAAGGAATATCGATATTAGCCACTCAGATGAAAGGTTGGGAAAATGTACTAATAAAAGATATAATGGAAAGCGAATTTGGCTACCCATTTTTTCTTGGAAGCGATACCCGCTGTCGTCTTATTGCTGAAAAACGCTTAGGGGCTGGCAGAATGAAGAAAGATATTTTAATGGTGGAACTTTCTTCGGGAATAGGAGCTGGAATGATGAGCGAGGGAAGGCTTTTCCAAGGGAGTAAGGGTTCAGCAGGGGAACTGGGACACATGATGATACTCGAGAATGGCCTCCATTGTAATTGCGGTAGTCGTGGTTGTTTAGAAGCGATAGCATCGTCGATGGTAATCATTAGAAAACTCCAAGAAGCTATAAAATCCGGGGTAACTTCCAGCTTATCAAAGGCTTGCCATGGTGATATATCCAAGATAGACATTAGTCTCATTTCTCAATGGGTTGAGGATGGTGATAAGTTGTCTTTACAGATTGTTGAGGAAGCCAGGAGGTTTATAGGAGAGGCAATTGCTAATGCGATAAATCTTTTAAGTCCTGAAATAGTCATATTAACCGGTGATTTACTGGTGCTTGGAGATTATATTTTGAACCCAATTGAGGGAATGGTGAAAAGACAGGCGTTAAATTATAATACCAAAAACGTGCTCATAGTTTTAGCAGAGGTTGGTGAAGAAGCAGCTGCAATAGGTATGGCTGCCGTTGTTCTCGATAAAGTATTCCGCATTCCAGAACTGAGACTTCAAGGAGAAAATGTTGTCTAAAAACAGCCTCCCTCGTAAAAAACATAAAAGAAATAAATTCTAAGGCAAAAAAGCTGAAATTGAATCATAGTCATTATTTATGGTTAAAGGGGATTTCTGGGGGAATGATTACGATTAGAAAAGAAGAGAATGTAGAGGAATTATGGAAATTATATATACAAACAGGAGATACTGAGTATCGAGAACGACTTATTAATCATTATCTTTATTTAGTAAAAATTGCCTTAGGTCGGTTTATATATAATCTTCCTTCCTTCATTGATCGAGACGATTTAGAGGGTTACGGAATAATTGGTCTTATGCAGGCTTTTGAACGATATAAACCAGAAAAAGGTTTAAAATTTGAAACCTATGCTTTATCTCGAATTCGCGGAGCAGTATTAGACTATATTCGTAGTTTAGATCCAATGACTCGTGGTCAAAGAAGAAAGTTTAAAGAAATAATGGGAACCTGGTACCAGCTCCAATCAGAAAAAGGGAAAGAGCCAACTTTGGAAGAAATATCCAACGAGATGGGCATATCGGTTCAGGATATCAGTTGGATAATCGAGCAAAATCGAACTGGGATATTTTTTTCTTTAGACCAAGAAAAGGGTGAAGAAGGTCGAGAGTTAGGTGACGATGTTGCTGATGAACGAGCGGATATTAATCCTCAAGAAGTGCTTGAAAATAAAGAAGTCTTGGGATTCTTAGGAAAGAAAATTGATGAATTGCCCGAAAGAGAGAAGCTTTGCATTTCTTTATATTATTATGAAGGCTTGACTTTAAAAGAAATTGGTCGAGTTTTGGGAGTAGGTGAACCCAGAGTTTCTCAGATTCTATCACAGACTATACTCAAACTTCGATCAAAAATGAGTAGTTGGGGAGAAATGAAGAAAATTTTTTAAGTTTGATTTTGTGAATAAGTTTTTAGATTGAGCGTGCTTTAATAAAAAAGTTGAGTTAAAAAAAGAAAGATGGTATACTTTTTAGCTGCAGATTGGCAATTTTAAGAAATTTGGAGAGGTGGCCGAGTGGCTGAAGGCAGTCGCCTGCTAAGCGATTAGGCGGGCTTAAACCCGTCTCGTGGGTTCGAATCCCACCCTCTCCGCCAGCTCGAATGAGGGTAATCTTTTGCATACACTGCCTGTTGTAATCCTGCCACAAGTTGATTATCAAAAAACATGGCAACTTCAACTCATTTTTTTAGAATCAATTATCCAAAATAATTATCCGGGGATTTTCTTTATTCTTGAACATAATCCGGTTTTTACCTTAGGAAGAAGTGGAAAACGTGGACATCTTTTAGTGAGTTAAGAATTATTAAAGAAACAAGGAATTTTTCTTTATACGGTGGAGCGTGGCGGTGACATTACTTATCATGGACCAGGTCAAATTGTTGGATACCCAATGATTAATTTGAATTTTTGGAAAAAAGATGTTCATCTTTTCCTCCGAAATGTAGAGGAAACTCTTATTCGATTTTTAAGCCGGTTTCATTTATCAGCATTTCGTTTACCTCCCTTTACAGGAGTCTGGGTAAATTCTGATAAACCAGAAAAAATTGCAGCAATTGGTATCGCAGTGAAAAAATGGGTTACCTATCATGGATTTGCCCTCAATATTTCTACCGATCTAAAACCATTTACTTTTATTGTTCCATGTGGTATCAAGGATAAGGGAGTGACATCATTATCAAAGATTGTTGAAAGAAGTTTTTCTACAGAGGAAAGAATGATCATGAAAAGAAAACTCATGGAAGAATTTTCTCAGATTTTCAGCATGCCTTTAAAGGAAATAGATCCATATCCCTTTGAAAAATGGTTTTTAACTCAAGATACCACAACTTTGTTTCATGAAATGAGGTACTCCTATTGAAGGAGAAAAAAATAATCTATCTTTAATTGTATTCTAAAAAAAGCTCCGCTTCAATCCTTTGATTTACAAAATCTTGGTTATTACTCGTTCTTTAATTTTATTGTAGGTGTAAAAATTCTTACTAAGATATAATGAGAAAGGGAGCAAAAGTTACCCTGTAAATCGATTGGAGAGAGTAAACAATGAATTTATTATTTCTTTTTATTCTTATAATAATAGTATTTCTTTTTTTCTGGTGGATTTTTCCTCTTTTTTTCCATGGGATTCCCTGGCAACCAACCGATATGAAAAGGGTTAAGCGTATGTTAGAAATGGCAAACCTTAAACCTGATGAAACTCTTTACGATTTAGGTTGCGGAGATGGAAGAATTCTTATTTTTGCTGCCCAAAAGTACCACGCTAAAGCAGTAGGTATAGAAATTAATCCTTGGCTTTTTGCTTTATCTTGGATTCGAGTTTTTTTTCTCGGTTTAAAAAGTCAGGTGAGGGTTGAGTTAAAAAATATTCATGAGGTATCGTTACAAAATGCTGATGTTGTGACTATCTTTCTGTTCCAAAATGTAAATGATCTATTAAGAGAGAAGTTTTTAAAAGAACTTAAACCAGGGGCAAGAATTGTTTCATATGTTTGGATATTAAAAGGCTGGGATCCGGATCTGGTAGACCAGGAATATAGTCTTTATAAATACACTCGTTAATAATCTTCAGAAGCCGATAGAATGAAAAATTATAGATAATGGAAAATGAGAAATCTTTTAATGAATAGAAGAAAGCTTTAATATTAAAAATATTTTTTATTGACAGGGAGAGTTAATCATCTCCCTGTCAAAATTTTAAGAAGAAACTCTTTCCTTGATTAGATTCAACAAGCCCCCACGCTCAATAATCTCTTGAATAAACTCTGGGAAAGGCTGAGCCTGATAAATTCTATCTTGAGTTAGGTTAGTAATGGTTCCCCTTTGAAGGTCGATTTCGATTTCATCCCCAGAGAGTAAACGTTCATTCGCTTTTTCCAGTTCTAAAATGGGAAGCCCAATGTTGATGGCATTCCGATAAAAAATTCTTGCAAAAGTGGAAGCAATAACTGCCTTTATTCCCGATCCTTTAATAGCGAGAGGAGCATGCTCTCGGGAAGAACCACAGCCAAAATTTTTTCCTGCTACAATGATTGGGTCATTCTTCAATTTCTTTTGAAAATCAGGATCCAAGTCTTCCATACAATGCTTTGCTAACTCTAAAGGGTCAGTGGCAGTTAGGTATCGAGCTGGGATGATTACATCAGTATCAACATTATCACCATATTGAACAACTTTTCCTTTTATTATCATAAAATCAACTCCAACTTTGAAAATGAAAGTTCGTTGAAAATGATCAGACGAAATGGTGCGAAATTTCAATTATTGAAACACTTTTTGATCTCATTGAATAATCACGTAAGCTGATCGGGAGCAGTGATGTACCCAGCAATAGCTGAGCTGGCAGCAATATAGGGATTAGCTAGGTAAACTTCACTCTTAATATGTCCCATTCTACCAATGAAATTACGATTGGTGGTTGAGATACAACGTTCTCCCTCAGCTAATACTCCTAAATGTCCACCGAGACAAGGACCACAGGAAGGAGGGCAAAGAACTGCGCCTGATTCTAAAAAGATTTTGACCAATCCTTCTTTTTCTGCTTGTAATAGAATGGTGGGAGTTCCAGGAAAGATATAAAGCCTGACACCTGGATGGACCTTGCGGTTTCTTAAGATCTCAGCGGCCTGTCTTAAATCTTCAATTCGGCCATTGGTGCATGAACCAATAACTGATTGATTAATAGAAATGTGTGGTAAGGAAAAAACCGATCGGGTATTTTCAGGAAGATGAGGAAGGGCTACTTGAGGCTCAATCGCTGCAACGTTTATCTCGATAATATCTTTCCATTCCGCGTCGGAATCGGAATGATATATCCTTGGTTTTCTCGATAAAGGAATTTTCGACAACATAGATAAAGTGGTCACATCGGCTTCCATGATGCCATTTTTTGCCCCAGCTTCCACTGCCATATTAGCCATAGTAAACCGTCCGTCCATCGAAAGAGCGGAGATTCCCGAACCGGTAAATTCCATGCTACTGTAACGAGCACCCTCGACTCCAATTTCACCAATAGTGAAAAGGATAAAATCCTTTCCAGTAACAAACCGGTTAGGTTGTCCAGAATAGATGAATTGTATTGATTCTGGGACTTTAAGCCAGGTTTCTCCTAATGCCCAAGCCGCCGCAATGTCGGTGCTCCCCATCCCAGTGGAAAAAGCACCCAACGCTCCATAGGTACAAGTATGAGAGTCGGCACCAATAATGAGGTCTCCAGGTAAGACTAATCCTTTTTCTGGAAGAAGCACATGCTCAATACCTGCCGAGCCTCCTTCGAAAAAGTTTTTAATCTGATTTTTTTGAGCAAACTCCCTCATTAATTTTAAATTTTGGGCGGAAGCAATATCTTTAGCCGGAGTATTATGATCAGCTACTAAAACAATTTGGTTTGGATGAAACACCCTATGAATTTGATATTTATCTAATTCCTTTATGCTCAATGGAGCAGTGATATCGTTAGCAAGGGCCAAATCAACCGAAACCTGCACTAACTCACCTGCCAATACCCTTTCTTTGCCGCTATGAGCAGCAATTATCTTCTCTGTCATTGTCATTCCCATGGCTCATGCTCCTATAATAAAAATTATAATAAAGGACGGTGAATCCCTTGAAAGATTCACTCGTCCTAAAAAATAAGAAGTATTCAGGGTACCTTTTCATTTTATACGTGTGTCTGAGGATTCAATTTTTTCTGTTGAGTCATTTTGTTTATGGCCGAAATATAAGCAATAACACTCGCAACGACAACATCTTGGTGAGAACCTCTCCCCACATAGACGGTATCGTCGGTGAAAATTCGAACCACAACTTCTCCTAATGCTTCGGTTCCTCCTGAAATTGACTGAAGAGTAAAGTTTACCAAATTTGAAGAAAGTCCAATCATTTGACTAATCGCTTTATAAGCGGCATCGACTGGTCCAACGCCGGTAGCGACTCCCTGCAAGGTTGATCCATTTTCATGAACGAGTCTTACTGTAGCAGTTGGTAGAATGTTATTACCACAACATACATGTACAAAATCTAAGCGGTATACTTCTTCGGTACGAGTTGCTTCATCAGCAGCAATAAATTCAATGTCAGCTTCGGCAATCTGCTTTTTCTGATCGGCTAAGGTTTTAAAACGCTCGAAGGCTTTATTGAGATCTTCTTCGGATAAATGATATCCAAGCTCCTCTAGTTTTTTGTTAAAAGCGTGTCGACCAGAATGTTTTCCCAGAATTAAGACTTTTTCTTCACGTCCAATGAGTTTTGCATTTATGATTTCGTAAGTACTTTTTTCCTTTAAAATGCCATCCTGATGGATTCCTGATTCATGGGCAAAGGCATTTTGCCCTACTACTGCTTTGTTGGGTTGGACTAACATGCCAGTAAGTTGGCTAACCAAACGGCTGGTTCGATAAATTTCAGAATAATTAATTCCAGTCTCAGTTTGATAGAAGTCTTTACGAACATGTAAGCCCGTAACAATTTCTTCTAAGGAAGCATTTCCTGCTCGTTCTCCAATTCCGTTGATGGTGCATTCAATTTGGCCTGCCCCACCCAACATTGCCGAAAGAGAATTTGAAACTGCTAAACCGAGATCATTATGACAGTGAATACTTACAATCACCTTTTCTATCCCATCGGTGTGTTGATAGAGATACTGAATGAGAGCTTTCATTTCTTCGGGGGTAGTATAACCAACCGTATCGGGTACGTTTAAAACCATCGCACCAGCTTTTATGACTGCAGAGTAAACTTGGCAAAGATAATCCCAGTTAGAACGGGTTGCATCTTCAGCTGAAAACTCAACTTCATCTACATAGTTCCGAGCACGCTTAACTGCCCAAACTGCTTGGTCAAGAGCTTGTTCGCGACTCATTCGAAGCTTGTATTTGAGGTGGATATCAGAAGTAGCAATAAAAGTATGAATGGCAGGTCGTTCGGAAAAACGCACCGACTCCCAAGCGATATCAATGTCCTTTTCCTTGGAACGAGCAAGAGAGCTAATGATTGGTCCTTTTACCTCCTGGGCTATGGTTTTTACAGCAAGCGCATCACCGGGAGAAGCAATGGCAAAACCAGCCTCAATAACATCAACATTCAGACGGGCTAGTTGTCTGGCAATCTCTAATTTTTCTTGAACGTTTAATGATACTCCTGGGGATTGTTCCCCATCTCTTAGCGTGGTGTCAAGTATTCGAACTTTTTTCACGCTGTTTCCCTCCCTGTTATTTTTTTAACCAGGGCATCATATCACGCAGCTGTTTTCCAACTTTTTCGATAGTGTGCTGAAAGTCTTTTTCTCTTAAAGCATGATACATTGGTCGATTAGCCTGGTTTTCTAAAATCCATTCCCGGGCAAAACTCCCGTCTTGTATTTCATTTAAAATCTTTTTCATTTCTTTTTTAGTTTCTTGATTAATGACTCTTGGCCCTCGGGTTAAATCACCAAATTCAGCGGTATCACTCACGACCTGACGCATTAAGCTGAGTCCTCCCTCATAAACGAGATCTACAATCAGCTTCATTTCATGGAGACACTCAAAATAGGCGACTTCGGGTTGATATCCAGCTTCCAAAAGGGTTTCAAACCCAGCTTTTATTAATGCGGTTAGACCTCCACATAAAACCGCTTGTTCACCAAAGAGATCGGTTTCAGTTTCCTCTTTAAAAGTAGTTTCCAAAACTCCTGCTCGAGTGGCCCCAATTCCCCGAGCGTAAGCCAAGGCTAATTCTTTAGCATGGCCTGAAGAATTTTGGTGAACAGCGATCAAAGAGGGAACACCCTTTCCTTCTTGATACATTCTTCTTAC
>JAAYUP010000016.1 GCA_012517635.1 Candidatus Atribacter alterifermentans | reverse complement strand
GAATTCGGAGGAGGTGCTTTTAAAGGAAATTATTCTTTTGCTTCTCGTTTTGAAAATGGCAAAGGTACCAATCCAGAAGAACTGATTGCTGCTGCCCATTCTGGATGTTTCGCTATGGCCTTATCCAATATGTTAGCCGAAGCTGGATATACTCCTAAACAGGTTAAGGTTACAGCCAAAGTGAGCCTTGAAAAAGTTGATGACGGTTTCAAAATTACTGCCAGCCACCTCGATTGTATTGCAAAAGTTCCAGATATCAACCAGGAGAAATTCATGGCTATCGCCGAAGAAGCTAAAAAGGGATGCCCCGTAAGTGTTTTGCTCTCTCATATTCAAATTACTCTTGATGCTCGTCTCGAAAACGAATAATGAAATAGTGATTAAGATCATTTTCCCTCCTTACCTTTCTTTATCAAACAATGGACTTCCCCCAAGAAAAAACAAGGAAAGGAGGAAGGTATAATAATCACTGGTTTTATTTTTTAGTTCGAGTATTGAAAGGAGAATAAATTTTGAGAACCGGTGTTGCCAATTTACCACTTCATTCTGGAAAAGCACCAGTCTGGCTCTTTCAACGCATGGTGAAACTTTCTCGGGAAATCATCACTCTAATGGTCTATGAATTCGGAACTCGTGAAACCTTAAAAAAATTTTCCGATCCCTATTGGTTTCAATCCCTCGGATGTGTTTTGGGCTTCGACTGGCACAGTTCAGGTGTTACGACCACGGTTTGTGGAGCAGTGAAAGAGGGATTAAGAGATCTACAATCGGAACTCAAATTGGTAGTCGCTGGAGGGAAAGGAGCTGCCTCACGTCGCACTCCTGATGATATTCGTCAATCGGCTGAAATCATTTCTCTGGCCTTTAATGCTGAAAAATTAGTATATAACAGCAAAATGTCAGCGAAAGTAGACAATACCGCAGTACAAGATGGTTATCAGCTTTACCATCATACTTTTCTTTTCAACCAAGAAGGCGACTGGGCAGTTATCCAACAGGGGATGAACGAAACCAATGGTTGGGCCCGTCGTTATCATTGGTATTCGCCAACCCTCTCATCATTTATCAACGATCCACACGCAGCTGTTTGTGCTGATCATCGTGGGAATATCCTCTTAAACATGGTTGCTGGTGAAGCCGAGTCGAATCGCCAAGCAGTTGCTCATCTTGCTAATGAAAAACCTGAAAAAATCGAAACTGAGGCTAAAAACATAATTGAATGTAATTTGTCTCGCCGGCATCCAGTTACTCTTGGAGACCTTAACCCCCGCTATTTTCATAAAATTCTTCTTAAAACCTACGAGCGTCAACCAAAAAACTTCCAAAGTTTACTGGAAATTGAAGGTGTTGGACCCAAAACTATTCGTGCTTTGGCACTCATCGCCGAACTTCTCTATGGTGCACCCATTAGTACCCGTGATCCAGCGCGATATAGCTTTGCCCATGGAGGGAAAGATGGTTATCCTTATCCTATCGATCGACCCAATTATGATCGTTCTATAGAAATAATGAAGCGAGCAGTTGAACAATCTCGTTTAGGTAATCAAGAAATTACCAATGCCATCAAACGCCTTCACCGTTTTTATCAATTCTAATCACCCAAATGAAGGTTCAATTTTTTACTCTTCTTTTTGGGACTTCTCGAAAATCATTTTGGGTTTCAATGAGCATCAAAACAATCTAAAAGTCCTATTAAAAAATTTTTCTTTCTTTATAAAATAGAAAACAGACCTTCATGTTTATTAACAGCACCAAATGAGGATGAAAAACCTATCTCAATCAGTCATTCTGAGGAGCGTTTTATGCGACGTGAGAATCTCATCCTTTAAAGTTTTTTATAAAAAAAGAATCGAAAAG
>JAAYUP010000211.1 GCA_012517635.1 Candidatus Atribacter alterifermentans | reverse complement strand
GACCGGTTTCGCCAAACCTTGTAATATTGGTCCAATGGCAGTTGCTCGTGCTAAACGCTCGGTTAGTTTATAACAAATATTCCCAGCATTGAGATCGGGAAAAATGAGAACATTTGCTTTCCCTGCGACTTTGCTTTCCGGAGCTTTCTTGGCTGCAACCGAAGGAACCAAAGCCGCATCCCCCTGAAGTTCGCCATCAATCAGCAAGTCTGGTTTTAAATTATGAGCAATTGCAGTCGCTTCGATAACCTTATTGACTAATTCATGCCGAGCACTTCCTTTAGTAGAAAAGGAAAGCATAGCGACTATCGGTTCCACACCCAAGAGCTGAGTTGCGGTACGGGCGGTCGTGATAGCAATATGTGCTAATTCTTCAGAGTTGGGGTTGGGATTAAATCCAGAATCAGCATAAAGAAACACACCATTTGCTCCATAGGGACAATCAGGAACCACCATCAGGAAGCAACTCGATGCTAATTTCACATCGGGAGCTGTTTTAATAATCTGCAGAGCTGGACGGATCACATCAGGACTTGAAAGAGCTGCTCCTGAAACAATCCCGTCAATACGGTTATGGTAAAGCATCATACAAGCATAATACATGGTGCTATCCAACCATTGTTCTGCTTGCTGCAAGGTTAAGCCTTTACCCTTACGTAATTCAAAAAGTGATTGGACATATTCATCCTTTTTTTGATCTTTTTTATGATCGATTATTTCAACTCCAGCAAGAGAAATACCCAAACTTTTTGATTTTTGTTCGATAACGGTTGGGTTACCAATCAATTGAATCGTTGCCACTTGATCGCGAGTCGCAATCTCAGCAGCCTGAAGAACTCGTTCGTCGTCATATTCGGGAAGTGCTATCGTTTTTTTAAGACTTTTGGCTCGGATACGGATTTCTTCCAAAATATTCATTCTATCCTTGTCCCCCTTCTCAGTCCCTGTGCTGGGTTTTTTTATTTAATCACGATCCTCTGAAAACATCAAATTTCCAAAAAAGGAATATGAGAAAATTTTTACGTTTATCAGAGACAATTCAATTCTCTACAAATGATCTGGTAACCACCTGCCCTCAACTTGGAATTTTTTTCTTAGCTTTCTTTCTACGCACTCAGGAACCAATCCCCGAACACATCCTCCAAACTGGGCAATTTCTTTAACTACCGTTGAGTTTAAATAAGAATATTCAGTACTGGTTGGGAGAAGAAAAGTTTCTATCTCCGGACATATCTTTCGATTCGTAATGGCAATTTGAGTTTCATATTCATAATCAGATATTGCCCTCAAACCACGAAGGATGACTCGGCACTTTTTCTGACGGGCGAATTGAACCAGAAGACCTTGAAAAACCTCAACCGTTACATTCGTTAAGTCTTTGGTTACTTCCACCATCATTGCTTCCCGTTCTTCCACGGTAAACAAGGGCTTTTTGTTGGGATTTTTTAAAAGACCCACAATCAAGCCATCAAATATTTTACTTCCACGAATGATAATATCAAGGTGACCATTGGTTACTGGATCAAAACTACCTGGATAAATCGCTATCAAAAAGATCTCTTCCTTTCTTCACACATCCCGAATCCTTTCCCTGATGACATCTCCCACTCTTTATTCAAAGCGACCAAACATAAGCACACTATCACCATAAATTCGGTGAAGAATGACCTTATAAAAAGGGCATTCGAGCATAGTATTTGGTCTTTTTGAAAAACGGATAATAATTAAACTCTTATTTACCAATTCAAATAAATTATACAATTTTTCTAATACTTCAGCAGGATTAATTGAAAAGGGAGGATCAAGAAAAATGAATTTTGCAGGTTCAACCTTTGGGACCCAGCGCTTTAATTCAAAGTAATCGACTAATAGAATTTGAGATTTCTCTTGAAAACCACATAGCTTCATATTCCTCCCAATGATTTCGACCATTTTGGGATCCCTTTCAATAAAAAAAACCTTTCTGGCTCCCCGGCTTAGCGCTTCAAGGCCTATCGCTCCTGAACCAGCAAAGATATCCCAGATGATTGCATTATCCAATGATAAAGGCATTAAATCAAACATGGTTTTTCGAAGAAATGCTTGCATTGGACGTGTTTTCATATTTTGAGGTCCGATAATTTTTCGATTCCGAATCGAACCTCCGGTTATATATAGGTATCCCATGGAAAACCTTCCTGTTCTGTGAATAGAATCATCCTCATCTTTCCCTTTTTCAATTTTTTCCTCGATTTCTCTGTCTTTGACCCTTTTTTTCTATTTATAAAATTAATTTCATTTAAGCATCGATAATGAATTCATCCGGCAGGAACTGGAAAAATCGCCTTTCAATTTCCTTTCTGAGGAGTTGATTTTCGGGTTTCTGTAATTGAGGATCTTTTTGGAGAATCAAATCGGCTTCCTGATAGGCTTTTTCCAGGATTACCCAATCCCGAAAAGGATCAGCTAAATGAAATTCCAAAATTCCGGACTGCTTCACCCCATAAAATTCTCCCGGCCCTCTCATCTTAAGGTCCTCTTCAGCAATTTGAAATCCATCATCGGTATTGATCATAATTTCCATCCTTTTTTGAATGTCTTGATTCTTCCCTTGGTAAAGGAGAACACATAAACCAGTTTGATCTCCTCGACCAATTCTCCCCCGCAATTGATGAAGTTGAGCCAAACCAAACCTCTCGGCATTTTCAATAATCATTACATTGGCATTAGGCACATCGATCCCTACTTCAATCACCGAGGTTGACACCAAAATTTGAATTTCCCCTCGAGAAAATCGACCCATAATATCATCCTTCTCTTTGGAAGGAAGCTTTCCATGAATCAACTCAACTGGTGAGTGGGGAAACCATTTGTTTTTGAGTTGTTGGTAAACATCATACACATTGCTTAATTCAAGATCACTTTCCTCGATTGCCGGACAAACTACAAAGGCTTGTTGTCCCCTCTCTAAAAAGGAATGAACTCGGAGAAAGGCTTGGTTTTGGTCCTTCATTGAAAAAGCGACTGTTTCAACTGGTTTTCTCCCGATTGGTTTTTCATCGAGGATCGAAACGTCAAGGTCCCCATAAAGTGTTAAAGCTAAAGTCCTTGGTATAGGCGTTGCTGACATGACCAATAGGTGAGGGACGACCGCTTTTCCCTTGAGTTGGGATCGTTGTTTTACCCCAAAACGATGCTGCTCATCGACAATGACTAATCCTAATTGGTTAAATTGGACATAATCTTCAAGCAGGGCATGGGTTCCAATAACAAAATCAATCTGACCTTGTTCGATTTTTTCCACT
The DNA here is from genome assembly GCA_012517635.1 of Candidatus Atribacter alterifermentans. Lineage (GTDB taxonomy): Bacteria > Atribacterota > Atribacteria > Atribacterales > Atribacteraceae > Atribacter > Atribacter alterifermentans. The sequence goes on along the minus strand of JAAYUP010000211.1, from coordinate 10,957 downwards.
AATTCATTTTTTCCTTTCTTTTGACCACCAATTACTAAACCAACTTCGATTCCAAACCTCTTTAAGATTTGACCCCATCGCAGATAATGTTGATGAGCAAGGATTTCTGTTGGAGCCATCATCGCAACCTGCTGTCCTGCCTTTATAACATATAAAGCTCCGATGATAGCAACCAAGGTTTTCCCCGAACCAACATCTCCTTGCAATAACCGATTCATTACTTTCCCACTGGTCAGGTCTTTTTCTAATTGTTTTATTACCCTTTTCTGAGCCAAAGTCAATTCGAAAGGAAGTTGTTGAACAAAATGATGAATGAAGGTGAGATTGGGAACAATGGGTTGTACTCGCCACGATTGAATTTGATGTTTTCTCACTTTTAGACTTAAAGCAAAAAGAAGAAATTCTTCAAAAATGAGAGCAATGTGAGAACGAGAACAGTGTCTATTCAGTTCGGAAACTGAAGATCGAACCGGATGGTGAAGTTCCAAAATCGCCTCAGACTTCCTTTGAAGATGATATTTTTCTCGAATACCTGGTGGGATAGTATCTTGCAAAGCAGATAAGGATACTTTCAGGACAAAATCGATAAGTGATCGTAATTTTTTGGGAGGAAGTCCTTCGGTTAAACTGAAAACCGGCAAAATGGGTTCAAATTGAAAATCTTCTGAGTCGATCAATTCATACTCAAAACGACTGGTTTCTTTCTTTCCATAAGAAGTTTGGAAAAAGCCGGTGATGAGCACTTTTTTTCCCAAAGAGAGGATCTGAGCTAAAAAATTGCGGTGAAAGCAAACCAAAGAAACCTGCCCGGTTTGATCTTGGACTACTATTTTCAGCAATTGCCCTCTCCGGGTGGATACTCTATCATGTCGAACCACTTTCCCCAGCACGGTTTGTAATATTGAACCTCCCGCCTTCGCAATGGTGATAATCTGACCTCGATCCTGATAATAACGAGGAAAATAAAAAATGAGGTCTTCTATGGTATAAATATTCAAACGATTGAGCTGTTTTTCAACAACTGGCCCCACCCCTTTTAGAGTTCGAATTGAAAGTCGAAAATCAACCGGTTTGATCGGTGATGGAGAGAGAGGTGAAACAGGTTGCGAGTTTGAGTGACTCATGATAGAGGTTGCTATTTTTTTTAGGAAAATGCTCTTGTCACACTTTGTGAGGTGAGGATATTTATCGATACTGAGGAAGAGTTCTTCAGGGATTGAAATGGCGTGTTTTTGGATCATTCTTTTCATATATTGGTGGAACCCCCCAAAAACGGTTTGGTTATCCAATCGCTGCGATTCTTGTTCAATGATTTTTTTTAATCGATCTCTTTCGTTCTCCATTTTGTAAACTCCCGAAGGTATTGTAACCCGATATAAAAACCAAGACAATGGAAAGATTTTCATCACTGAGGAAGAATGAGTTGAATTTCCTCTTTCCTTTGTGTTATATTACTCGTCGAAACGTGAAAAATGACCAGAAAGGGTTGATTCAGAATGGCAACCTGTGAAATTTGTGGGAAAAAACCGGTTTTTGGAAACAAAATCAGCCACTCCCATCGAGTAACGAGAAAAATGTGGAGACCAAATATTCAGAAAGTCCGAGTGCGACTAAATGGTCACTCAGTAAAAATGAACATTTGCACCTCTTGTCTGAAGGCTGGTAAAATAAAAAAAGCGTAAGTTTTCTTACGCTTTTTTTATTTTAAAAAAATCAGAAATCCCACTTAAACCGCTATTAAAATCTTCTGATTTTATCCGAGATCGCGCGGACCTTTTGAGCAATTTTATCCTCATTGGAAAACACCAAAGAACCAGCAGCAATAACCGATGCTCCACAAGAGGCTAAGTATTCAATGTTGTTTTCATGAATACCACCGTCAATTTCAATTAAGGTATTTAAACCTTTCGATTTAATCTTCTTCCTCAACTGAATAATTTTCTGGTCCATACCTGGTATGATTTTTTGTCCTCCAAAACCCGGATTAACGGTCATTAAGAGCACCATGTATAACTTGGGAAGAATTTGATCCAGCATAGATACTGGTGTACCAGGAGCAATTGCCAATGAAGCTTTGGCACCAGCCTTCAAAATAAGATTGATTAAGAAATCAAAATCAGGGACAACTTCTAAATGAAAACTTATATTATCAGCACCCGCATGAATAAAATCGAGGTAACGCTCCTGTGGATTTTGGATCATCAGATGGACATCCAGAAAAGCTTTTGGCAGTATTTTCCGAACTGCCTCGACGATTAAGGTCCCAAAGGTAATGTTGGGAACAAAATGCCCATCCATGACATCAACATGAATCATCTCTGCTCCGCCCTCTTGAGCCATGAGCAACTGTTCCTTAAGTCGAGAAAAATCACAAGATAAAATTGAAGGGGCCAATAGTGCCATAAACACCACCTATTTACACATTTTATAATTCTTTTTCCCAATAATAATAACCGTTTAAATAAATCAGGACTTTCCCTTTCACTTTGGTTCGAGATAGAATTTCTACCGTTTCTCCACCTTGATGTTGTTCTTCGTAAACCACCCGTTCCCCCAACTCATCATTCACTACAACCTTTACTGTAATTGGAACTCTGGCATCAGGTAAAGCAAATCGAAGACTTAAATCCTTTAAATCTTGAATCGTTTTCACGACCTGAAGATTCATTGCCTGTCCGGCAGGGGCTTCCTGTCCAGATTCTGGTATTTGTCCAATAATAATACCGGGGTTTCTTTCGGGCATATCCACTTCTTCAATCTGGCCAATCGATAAACCACTTTCTGCTAAAAGCCGCCTGGCCTCTTCAACTTTTAAACCAATTAAGTCAGGAACGACTATTTTTGTCGGTGGAGTCTCAACTGCTGCCTCAGTGCCACATTTACTAATTAAAAGACTGACTTGACTTCCCAAAGCGAGAGTACTCTCTGCTGGTGGATCCTGGGATATAACCATTCCCTTTAAAACCTCTTCATGTGTCACTTCCACCACCCGACCCAGTCGATATCCGTTGGCTTCTAAAAGCGTTTGTGCTTCGTTTAAACTCAAATCTCGTACATCAGGCACTCTGCTCATTGTAGTTGCTTGGGTTGCCGTTGGAGCGACCACCACTCCCCCGGTTTGGGCTTCTCCAATTTGTCCATTCACGACCACTCTGACTTTTCTTCCTCTTTTCGCTTCGGTCCCTGGAAGCGGATCTTGCTCCAATATCTGATTTGCCATCCTATCAGAATGGTTTTCTACACGGGAAACCTCAATCTGCAAACCCATTTTTGATGCTAAATTCACTGCGCTCACTAAGTCTTGACTGCGGAAATCCGGCACTGATAAAGAGGTGGCATTCACCGAATATTGTAAAAGCATGAGGCCAAAAAAGCCAGTGAGAACAACCCCCAACCCGAAAGCAATGACCGTTAGCAGTATTCGTAAAAAAAAGTTCGTTTTTCTTACCTTATTGGCAGTCACAGTTTCCTCCATGCCTTTCCAAAAAAACCATCGGAATGAAAATAATGAGGCCAAATGATATATGATTTCCCATCGGCTATAATAATTGGTTTCAATTCAGCTTGCAACTGACCTTCTTCGGGAAAGTTCATTTTCCATCCCTCTGAAATTCGTTTTTCAAAGGCTTCCATAACTCCCTCAGTTTCTTCCGGCGTCATGGTACAGACGCAATAAAATATAATACCACTTTTTTTAATAAATGCAGAAGCTCGGTATAAAAGTTGAAACTGCTTTTCAGCGAAAGATTTATTATCAGACTCGTTTCTTAAAAATAGAATTTCGGGATTCCTACGCAGTGTTCCCCAACCAGAACAGGGGGCATCCACAAAAACCCGATCCACATTCAATAATTCTTGAGGAAGGGGTTGGGTTGCATCAGCTCTAATGGTTTGGATAATATCAATTCCCTGACGACGAGCGAGAGCTTCAAGGGTTTTTAATTTTTCCTGATGAACATCTACTGCATATAAACATCCCTGATTTTTCATAATTTGCGCCATCATCAAAGTTTTACCGCCTGACCCGCAACCAATATCAACAATCTTTTCACCCGGTTTGGGGGCAAAAAGATGAACCATGACCTGAGAACTGAAATCATGAATGGAAAAGTATCCTTTTTGGTATTCGTCAGTTTCAACTAATTGGGTATAGTCTGATTGAGTACTGAGAGCGTTAGGCAGCGTGGGCAATGAATGAACCACTATAGAATATTTTTTATATAACGCCTCAAGAAGTCTTTGAGCATTCGTTTTAAGGGTATTTACGCGCAGATAGAGAATTGGTGGAAGAATCAGGGATTTTTTCAATTGATTCATTTCATCCTCGGTTAAAAATTTTTTCCAATATCTCTCCAACCATTGGGGAAGAACCATACTCCAATGTTCCGCTTCTTTACTCCAACGGGATCTTTCTGTCGCAGCTTTTCGCATCACGGCATTGACCAGTTTAATCCAGGGATGGCAATCAGTTAGACGAGCTAATTCGACGGTCTCTGATACCACAGCGTAATCGGGAATACGAGTATCGACTGAAAGCTGAAATAATCCTAAATACACTATGATTTGAACCTTTTTGGGGAGGCTTTTAGGCTTCGGAAGATAAGTTGCGGCCATTTCTTGAAGCTGAGGATAAAATTTCACTATTCCACGAACCAATTGGACTAAAAAGGATCGATCCGAAATTGAGAGTTCGGCAGTTTTTATTGACGATGAATAGTGTTTGTCTAAAAAAATTTGCTCTCCTCGAAAAAGCCGGTTCAATATATGGAAAGCTTCTAAGCGAACATTCACTGTTAGGGGCAAAAATCCTTTCAGTTTTTTTTGAAATTATGTGGAAAAAGACCTTAAGACAAATTGGCCGTCACTAATTTTTTAATCTCGGCTCTGACGAAGAAGAATTAAACGCAACAACTGAAGAGCAGCCATAGCGGTTGCCGCAACATAGGTTAGCGCTGCAGCATTGAGCATTTTTTTGATATCCGATTGCTCATCGACAGCAATCAAACCAGAATGAGTCAGAGCCAGGTAAGCTCGTCGACTGGCATCATATTCCACCGGCAAGGTAATGACTTGAAATAGAACTGCCAAGCTGAAAAAGAGAATACCAATATCCATGAGAAAACGAAAAGAAAAAACTAAACCAATAAAAAAGAGTGGAAAAGCGGCTTGTGAACCAATACTGGCTACAGGAACTAAAATGGAACGTAACGCAAAAGCTCCATATTTTTCGCGCTTTTGTAATGCATGTCCAACTTCGTGAGCAGCTATGCTATAGTCAGCTATTGAACCGCCCTTGGCAACGCTGGTAGAAAGCCGGAGCACTTCCCGAGAAGGATCATAATGATCGGTAAGCACCCCTGGAGTTTCTTCAACTCGAAGGGAAAGATTATTTTGTTGAATAAGTTGTTGGGCAACTTCAAATCCACTCAAACCAATTCGAGACCGCTTCTGCGATAAAGTTGAATACGTCCTCTTCACCTTTGATTGTGCATAAAAAGCCAAGATGAGTGCCGGTATCAATAAAATAAATGTGTAATCAAAAGGATAAAACATATTCCACATACCTCCTACTGAAAAACATCTCCAGGTTGAATATAGTATCCACAGCAAAACTCCTGACTGGATTGAACTTTTTTATTTTCTGGATGTAATTCTTCTATCGCCAATATCCCCTTTCCAGTTCCCACTAATAACCCAACCTTTGGTTCGTAGCGAATGATTTGGCCAGCATTGGCACTTTCTTCATGATTATAAACATGCGCTTTTATAATTTTCAGGCGTTTTTGATGAAAATATCCAAAAGCTCCTGGACAGGGAGCAAAGGCTTTGACTTGGCGTACGATTTCTTCCGCCGATTGATTCCAATTAATTTGAAAAAAATTTTTGGGAATTTTTCCTGCATAGCTCGCCTGCTCATTCGATTGCGGAATCGGTTGGATCTTTCTTTCAAACCAGGCAGGTAGAACTTCCACTAACAATTCTCCACCGATTTTTCCTAATTTTTTCTCTAAAGTACTACTGTTATCTGACTCTTCAATCATGACTTCACGGCTTGCGATAACTGGACCAGTATCGATTCCTTCGTCCACCATCATAAGACTAACACCGGTTTTTTTCTCACCATTCAGAATCGCCCAACGAATTGGATCTGCACCCCGATAGCGAGGAAGCAATGAGGCATGGACGTTGATACAACCAAAAGGGGCTATTTTGAATAGGGATGGACGCAAGATTTGTCCATAAGCAGCCACAATGAGAATATCTGGGGCAATTTTGGAAATGAGATCCAAAAAGTCTTTTCGATTTACTTTTTCCGGCTGTAAAACTTCGAATCCATGATTTTGAGACCAAACCTTCACTGGTGGAGGGGTTAATCTTCTTCCTCTGCCACATTCCCGGTCGGGTTGAGTGATAACAGCAGCAATATGATAACGAGCATCGACAAGTGAACTGAGCACTCCAATCGATAACACAGTTGTTCCTAAAAAAACGACTTTTTTCATTCACCATCACCATATGAACTTATTCGTGATAATTTGTTCGCTAAAACAAAACGACGAGTTGGACTTAAACGGTCAATAAAGAGAATCCCATTAAGGTGATCGACTTCGTGTTGGATAATCCGAGCGAATAAGCTCTCAGCTAAAAAATTCAACTGTTTCCCATGAACATTTTGAGCCGTCACTTGAATTTTGCGAAACCTATTCACCTTCGAAAATATTCCAGGAACACTTAAACACCCTTCTTCTCCAATTTCTTTTTCTGGATCGATTTCTTTCCACTCGGGATTAATCAAAGCCATAACTTCGCCGGTATTTGGATTGGTCAAAACAACCAAACGCTGGAGAATTCCCACTTGATTGGCTGCCAATCCCAAACCGGAGTTTTTATGAAGCGTGTCAAACATATCTCGTATTATTTTTTGGACTTGACCATCAATATTTTGAACAGGTTCAGCTTTTTGTCGCAGAACCTGGCTCCCGTATTTCTCAATTTGAAGTTCCGCCATTTATATCACCTTTTTTATTTTGTTTCAAAACAACAATTACCTGAATTGATCGACTTTATTTGAAAATACAAAACCTGGATTTAAAACTAAGTACCCATCACCCTCATCTCATCCTTTTCCCATGTTGCTTTTTCCTCTCCTCTGGTGGGAGAGGATTGAGGTGAGGGAGAAGGAGCAAATAAATCTACGAAAAAGGGATTTAACCAAGCGACTCAATCTTTACCATTGGTAATCATATATTGATACAAAGCTCTATTTGAGGTCATCCTTTACTAAATACGGCAGAGTATTATAAACTTTAAAGTCAACATCAACACTGGTGCTTTTTCGGGCTTGAACCGCAGCTGTCACTTTATCATAAAGGGTGCCCAAAAGCGATTGTTCAAATTTTATCACTAATTGATCACTCAATCCTGATTTTTTTTGATAACTCTCTCCCGGGAAGGGACCATTTATTTCTAACTTCACAGAATTCAATTCACTTTTTACCTTATTTAAAACCCTTTCACGATTTATCTTATTCCGTGAACAAGCAATCACTTGCAGCAGCCCCTTCCTGGGTGGATAACCAAATTTTTTTCTTTTTTCGAACTCAAGTTTATAAAATTCCGAAGGAGGAAGAAAAAAAGAATCGATAAATTTTTGATATTGCTTAGAGATTTCAATCAAAACTCGCGTCGGTTGTTGTTGAGCTGCTCCTAAAAAAAAGAGAGCTCGCTGAATGTTTTGATACACTTTCTCCCGTACTTGAAATTCTGGTAAAAATAGCCAATCTTCAAAAGAATGAATGACAAAAAGGGTCGAGTGAGTTAAAATTTCTTCGTTTAAAGCTGCTGAGGTCCCTACAATAATCATTGGTTCCCCGTCGGAGAAATTGAGCTCGCTTCTTTCTTGGTCAGAAGTAATTTTGATTAGAGATACCCCAGGAAATATTTTTTTTAAGAATTGATAGACTTTTTCAATTCCCTCACCCCAGCTTTTCATCCAGGGTCCATGACATTCCGGACAGAAACTCTCAGGAATGACCTTCTTCCCGCATCGTGGGCATTGAAGAATCCTTTCTTTCTGATAAAATCTCAAAGCCACATCGCAATCGGAACAGGAATAATAAAAACCGCAATCGGAACAACCCAAAGCTGCCGAATATCCAGTTTTTTGAACCCAGACGATACTATTCTGACGAGAGACTTTATTTTGAGCAAGAGCTTTTTGTACCAATTGCGAAAGAATCACTTTTTTCTGATCATAAGTTACTAATTCTACCTTTTGTTCTTTGGTTGATGGTTTATTTTGTCCTCTTTGAAATTCAAAATATCCTTCCTGTAATCCAAAATATTGTGTTAAATCAGGAACGGTTCCAATGATATGGAGATCGCCACCAGTTATCTTGACTTTCTCAATGAGAGAAAAGAATGAGTGATAATGAGGATACCGGTCAGAATAATGACCAAAATCTTCGGGATCGAATAAGACGTGAACCCCAACCTGATGAATCGGCAAAAATTGAGATAAACGAGTCCCCATCAAAACATCATAGTACCCCTCTCTTACCATTTGATAGATAAGCATTCTTTTCCTGGGTGATAATCTTCCATCAAAAAAAAGAAAACGAAGGAAGGGATAATTGATTTCGAGATTTTTGAACACATAATCTAAAACCTTTGGGCTGGGGAGCAAAATGAAGATTTTCAAACCTCGATTGTAACTCTCTTCAACCAGCTTTCCTAAAATTTGGAGGCTCTCAGCCATGGTTCCCCTCTGCCACCATTTTTGAACCCATTTTTGCGGAGGGAGGTGAAATTGGTTTTTCTTGAAGTCTTCTTCAATAATTTTAATCCGATTCTTTTTTATCAATTGATTGACTTTTTGGCTGGGAAGTCTCAATAATTCTTTAAATAAAAAGAAATTCATTCCTTGAGAAATAGGATCTATCCCATATTTTTTTAAATCAGAAAAATACTCGTCTTCCTCAATTGGCAAAAAAATTCTCCGACTTGTCCATTTTTCCCATGACAATCGATACTTGGGAATAAAGAGTTCGAGGGCTTCTCCAAGGCTCGAAAAAGTTTGATGAGCAATATTTTCGGCCAATTCAATCTGCCAATTCGCTAAGGGTTCAAGGGCAAGGCAGGAAAGAATGCTTTTTAAATTATAATCCGTATCATTGGGAATTGGGTGAACCGACCAAACACACCCAAAACGATGCGAACCATGAAATTCAACCTCAACGATCGTTCCTGGTTGAATTCTCACGCTCATTTCCTGAGGTATTTCATAATCAAACATTTTGTAAATAGGAAGCGGGAGAGCAACTAATGCAGAACTCATTTTATGAAAAATAAAAAGCGACTAAGTGGTCGATAATGGTTTCAGCCAATTCCATTTTATCCATTAAAGGAATATCAATCATTTCACCATTTTTATTGAGAAACCAAGCTTTATTTTTATCCACTTCGAAACCACTTTCCCCTGGTAAAATGCGATTGGCAACCATCACATCACAATTTTTCTGTTGCAATTTGCGAGGAGCTTCGACTAAAAGATCCCCGTCTTCAGCACAGAATCCGACTAAAATTTGAGAAACCTTCCGGCGCCCTAACTCGGAAAGAATATCAGGATTTTGAATTAAATTCAATATCAGTTCGGTTTTACCTTGTTTTTTTATTTTTACAGCGGAGGGATTTGAAGGTCGATAATCAGCTACCGCAGCGCTCATGATACAAACATCAGTTTTATCATAGTGTTCAAGGGTTGCGGTTTTCAAATCTTGGGATGAAACAATCGGAATATAACGAATGCCAGAGGGAATTCTCACTGACATTGGACCACCAATCAAGGTCACATCAGCTCCACGAGCTCGAGCAGCCGCTGCCAATGAACATCCCATCAAACCACTGGAAGAATTGGTTAGATAACGGATGGGATCGATATATTCACGAGTTGGACCGGCTGTTATTAATACTTTTTTTCCCTGTAGAGATTGAGGAGAACAAAGGAGATAGTAAAGGGTTTCTAAAAATACCTCTTGCTCGGGAAGCCGACCTTCTCCTCTTTCTCCACATGCTAAATTTCCAGATGAGGGAACCATGACTCGAGTCCCAATCGCAACCAGTTTTTTTAGGTTTTCTTGAACGATTGGGTTATGCCACATATCTACATTCATAGCTGGAACGAATATGACCTTCTTCGGGTCAACGAAAAAACAACTGCTTAATAAATCATCACCAATTCCCCCTGCCATTTTGCCAATAATATTGGCGGTCGCTGGCGCTACCACCAGGTTTTCATATTCTCTCATCAAATGAATATGAAGAATCTTTTCTCCGGATTCAAATAGGTCAGAATAAACCGGTTTACGGGTTAATGCATTGAAGGTGTTTTCTCCAATAAACTGCTGAGCCGCTTTGGTCATAATAACTTGGATGTCCGATCCGGCTTGTACGAGGTGACTGACAAATCCAACCACTTTGAAAGCAGAAATTCCACCGGTGATTCCAAAAAGGAGTTTTTTCTTTTTCCAGAATTGCGGTGGATAATAGATATTCATGTCGTCTCCTTAGACCATTTAATTTTATCTTCAGCAACCTCTTTTAAGGCAATAATAAGTGGTTTGGTTGTTGGTTGGGTTTCAACTAAAGGCTTAGCACCTTGATTAAGTTGTTTTGAGCGTTTAGCCACTACTGTGGTTAAATAATAACGGTTTCCAGTTTTCTTGATCAATTCGTCAATGGACAGCATAATCTCACTCCAATCTATTGGTTTTATCCTAAAAACACAAGGGTATGATAAATCAAACCCCTACAAAATTTTTCAAAATGGAAAGGCACAATGTATTGTATCCGATTCATGGAGCGACATGCCATGGCATGTCGAATCTTGGACTTTCATCCTCATCCTCACCTTCTCCCATCAAGGGAGAAGGAACTCATTCATTCTTTTTAATTATTT
>JAAYUP010000210.1 GCA_012517635.1 Candidatus Atribacter alterifermentans | reverse complement strand
TTTAAAAGGGCGTTGAGGACCCCATAATTGGCGTTATAAATCCACTTCCACATAATTCCATTCACTGAAGTTGGTAAAGCCCATGGAAGAATAATTAAACCTCTCACCAAACCTCTTCCCCGAAATTTCTGCTGAAGAACCAAAGCGACTCCTAAACCTAAAAAAAGTTCAACTCCAACTGTGACAAAAGCAAAATAAAGAGTGCGAATGACGCTTTTCAGAAAAAAACTACTTTGTAAAGCTTCAAGGTAGTTGGCTAATCCGATAAAATTATAGATTCCGGGTTTGGTAAGAAGATAATCATGGAAACTAATAAAAAGAGAGTAGAGGAGGGGATAGATGAGGATTCCAAATATGAGCACTAAACTTGGTACCAGTAATAAATAGGCAACACCATTTTTCTTTTCTAAAAAGAAAAGGCTCAGTCTTTTTTTTAAAGAATGGTTATGTATGGGTCTATCAATCACAATTTCAATTATCCCTCCCTTATCATATAATCAAAAAAAATAGACTCCTCGCTTTTGCGTCAAAATGATAGTTCTCTACGGTAAAACCACCGTTATTCCAGTTAATTTACAAAAATCAATTAAAGCTGGATAAAGGTCATCTCCATATCCTAAACAAGCATACTCATTCATCCAATTTTCCAACATATACTCAATATCGCCCTCTACAGTCACGAACCCATGAGGCCAAAAAGGGATCCCACATTCATCCAATCTTTTCATAATGGTTTCTTGGGAAGGTTCAAAAATCGATACTCGGACGATGACCATTCGAAATTCTCCGTTTACTCTCCCTAAACGAGCGAGGACTCCTTTCCCTACCTTCGCCACGGCACGAATAGATAATCCACCAGCCTGTCCTTCAGTTGGAATCCCGTGAACTGAAAATCCTGCTGGACCAACTTTTCCTGCTAAAGAAGGTGGGATGGCACCATCACCAATGATCTTAATCTCGTGGCGCTTTTTATCGATATGTTGAAGATCACCGTAATACACCGGTTCAGAACTTAACCGGGTCATGAGATAAACTGTTAATGCAGTGTTAAAATCTCCCAGGGTTGAAGTTCCAACTCGGTCCTCAAGCATCATTGACTGGGCAAAACAAGTAGCAGAATAATCATCTCCTAATCCGGGAAAGGATTGGATGGTATAAAATTCCCATTTTTCTTTTTCAACGATGGTCTTGATTGCTAAATAAAGGCGAAGAGATCGCTCATTCACTACCGATGATTCAGGGAGTTTACCAAAGAGCTTGATTAAGCGTAATTCTATCTTTTTAAGTTGATCGGGGGTTACTTCTTCGGCAACACGAATCAACTCAGTTGTGTCACGGGTGTCAATGTCGATACCAAAAACTTTCATCCATTGGGAAGGATCAGCAACACCAACTGTTTGCCCCATTCCTCGCCCTCCAAAAGCTCCTATCGTAGTTTGGTTTAAGCGATTTTTTAAATGGCATGCCTGACTGAAATGAAAAATTTTATCCATTTCGTCTGATTCCTCAGCAGAACCATAGACAAATTGATGAGGAATTCCCACTTCCAAGAGCGCTCCGTGGAGAACCAAACCACCAACCGGACGCCACCCTTGGGATCCTGGATGAGTCCAAATGCAAATTCCTTTTCCAGTCAATCCATAATCTCTGATAGCTGCAATCATATTCGATGCCCAAACCCAAGTGCCGGAAAACAAAATGACCCCGTCAACCTTTTCATTGTCTTTCATGGTTTTGAGCGCTAATCGGGCTTCGTCTTTGGTTGCTATCACGATGGGATATTCAACCAGTTCAACGCCTCGATCAACTAATGCTCTTTTAGATTGTGCAATCACTTGTTCGTCAATAAAAGGATTTCCCATTGGATCTTTTAACCCGTCTTTGTGGACTCCATAAACAATAAAACCCATTCTTGGTGTAATCATATAAATTCTCCTCTTCTTTTCATCTCTATTTGGGATTTTTTACTTTTCAATTTGATGAATTTCATAAGATATCACCCATCATCATTATATAATACCAATAAAACCTTATTTTTACTTAGTTGTTGTTATAAAAAATCATCGTATCTTTATCAAATATTAACATGAATACGAAACTTTTTGATCAGAATGGAAATAATAGAATTTAAAAAGTTTTTATTTGGATGAAATACTATGAAAATCTTTTATGGGATTTTATGGGTTGTTCTTTTATCTGGAGTCGTCTTGGCTCATTCTTTTCGTGAAATCCCCACACAACACTGGTCAATTCAAGTATTACATAATTTACAATCTCAATATTCTTCACAACTTTCTATCCCTTTAAAGAAAATTCCCCTTACTCGTTTTGAATGTGCCCAAAGTGTTTTTGAAATTCTCCAAATAATCAGTAATAAAATGACTCTTCAGCAAGAAATTCCTTCAGAAGACATAAACCAGCTGGAAAAACTGGTCAAAGAATTTTCGCCAGAGTTAAGAAGCCAAAAGCCCAAAAAAGAAATCCTTATTCAAATATTCGGTGAAAACCATGAAATTGTTCACTTGTTAACCGACTCGGAAAGAAAATCCTCCTGCCAAGATGAACCGCTCTCGATTTCTGGAGAATACACTCTTTCCTATGAGGTTTACTTCCCTCCTGATCCGCAACATGAAAAAACCAAATCCCGTTGGAAAGATGAACTCGATTTGGAAATGAATTTAAAATTAAGCCCCTCTATAAGCGGAAAATTACAATTAAGCATACCGAACATCTTGATTACCCCTTTACCAAATTATTAACTCTCTTTTTTCATTTTCTGAAAGAAATCTGATTATCTTCCCTCATACCTCATATTTTAGCTATCTTTTTTTATTTTTGATAAAAATCTTCCTTCGAACCATAAAACACACTTAAAAAAAAACTCATTATTTTGTTATAATTTAACGATTAGGTAAAGGTGAAAAGAAAAGTTAATTCAAACACAATATTAGGAGTGTGAGAACGTGAAAAGAAATAAGATATTTTTAACAAT
>JAAYUP010000209.1 GCA_012517635.1 Candidatus Atribacter alterifermentans | reverse complement strand
TAAAATATGCTGCCTTGTACTATGACGGTCAATTGCTATCTCCAGAAAGAATGACTGTAGAAATAATTCTAGATGGCGAAGATGAAGGACCTCATGCCAAAGCCTTGAACTACGTTTCATTTGTTTCAACCGAGAACGGAATTGCAAACCTCTTGGATGAACTTACTGGAAAAAATTATAAAGTTAATCCTAAGGTCATCATTAACGCCGCAGGACCGTGGATCGATATGGTTAATGAGAGAATAGGATTTTCAAATAAATACATTGGAGGAACAAAAGGTTCGCATCTGGTTATTAAAAATAAAGAATTGCGCGAAGCTGTTGGAGTGAGTGAATTCTTTTTCGAAAACAAAGATGGAAGAATTGTTTTGTTATTACCTTTTTTTGAGAATGTGATTGTTGGTACTTCAGACTTGCCAATTGATAATCCTGATGATGCGAGATGTACCCCGGAAGAGGAAAGTTATTTTCTTGATTTGATCAAACGAGTATTTCCAACAATACCTGTTACAAAAGATGAAATAATATTTCGTTTTTCTGGTGTCAGACCTTTGGAATACATGAAAGCTAAAACTACAGGGCAAATCACGAGAGATCACAGCATTAAAAAGGATATTGTGGGTGAAAAAACAGTACTAAGCCTGGTTGGAGGGAAATGGACAAGTTTTCGGGCTTTCTCGGAGCAGGTGACAGATATGGCTTTAATGATATTAAATAAAACACGAAAATCCACAACTGCATCATTAGCAGTCCGTGGAGGAAAAGATTACCCGCATGATAAAGAATTGTTCTCGACAAAATTATCACAACAAACTGGGTTGGCAATTGATTATTGTGAATTATTGTTGACTAGATATGGTACTTATGCGGAAAAAATCGCCGAATATATTGTGAAAGAAAAAGGGGCTCAATTAAAGCTTCTCCAAGGATGGACAGATGCAGAAATTCGCTATCTTGTTAATTTAGAAAAGCCTGCGCATTTGGATGATCTATTTTTGCGAAGAACAACAATTGGATGGATGGGTTTGGTCAATTCAGAGAATATAAGCGAAATTGCGAATATTATGGGTGAATGCCGAAATTGGAGCAAAGATCAAATTAACGAGGAAATTCAACACGTAAAAAAAGTATTTCAAGAGCATCATTCTGTAAAAATATAAAAAAATCCCTCTAAAAAGAGAGGGATTTTTTTAGCGGGAGCGACGGGGTTCGAACCCGCGATCTCGGCCTTGACAGGGCCGCATGTTAGCCGCTACACCACGCCCCCGAACTTCGCAATAGTTTACCACATGGATATATCTCAGTCAAGATGAGACTAAAAAAAGAATGTTACTAATTTTAAAGCTTTTTGTTTCCATGGAACTCGATGGGTAACTCCAGAATTACCAGTAAATGAAGATTTATTTACTAGATACCATTCGTAGTTGCGGATCATGGCTTGTTGGTTTGAATATTTTGGAGAATAATTCAAATATTCCATAGCTTTATCAATTGAAACAAATGAATCTTTTGAAGCGGTTTCGTATATCCATGGATATAGTGGCGAAAGTTTTAAAATCTCCAAAATTTTTAAAATGAAAATTACGGGTTTTGCGGGAAATGTGATAATCTTCTTGCCAAAACCGGCCTTATCAAGGACCGCCTGGTAATCCTGTTTCATTGTCATGTATTCAGCTGCACCAATATTGAATGTATTATTCGTTATTTCTGGTGGCAATGTAATACATGCTAAGATAGCTGAGCAAAGATCTTCTACATCAAGTAGTTGATATCTATTCTTTCCATTTCCAATCATCGGGAAGTTTTTTCCTTCGCTTGCCCATTCGTAAAAAATGGCAAACACGCCAAGACGTTCTGGTCCAACGAATGATTTTGGTCGTAAGATTGAAACGGATAGACCTTTTTGCCTAAATTCTTCACAAATCGCTTCTGCATTTACTTTAGCTTCTCCATAAGGACCAACTCCTTGAACTTTGTCGGTTTCATATAATGGATGATGATCAGGAACGCCATAGACTGCCGTAGAAGATATGTGAATAAACCTTTTTACACCATAAGCCAGAGATTGTTCTAAAACGTTTCTTGTTCCTACGATATCGGTTGTATAAATATCTTCAGGTGAGTAAAGGGGCAACGCAGCTGCTGTGTGGATGACGATGTCAGCACCTTTCATCGATTTTTCCAAATCTTGTTTG
>JAAYUP010000208.1 GCA_012517635.1 Candidatus Atribacter alterifermentans | reverse complement strand
CCAAGATTCGACATGCCATGGCATGTCGCTACATTAAATGGAGAACGGGCGCAATAAATTGCATCCCTACAATTTTTAAATCTTTTGTAGGGGCTTGATTTATCATGCCCGTGTATTTTCAAGATAGATAGAGAAATATTAAAAATTCAGTTTATTCTTTTTTCCCTACAAACCATTCAACCATTCTTTTGATAGCGCCACGGTTATCAGGTGGTTTGTCTGCAGGAAAAGCCTTGGAAGTTAATTTCTCAACCAAACTATGGCAGTTTTTTAATTCTTCTTCTAAAAATTTAATTCGATCTTTCATTTCTTGGTACAACGTATCCTCAGTTGGTTTTGGCTTTACAATTTCAGGGGTTTCAATCTTCTTCTCACTTTTGCCTTTATCAGCTAAGTAGCTCTGAACAACATCAACGGGAATACGATATGTACCCTTCTCTTTTTCAGCCGACAGCTTTCCAATCTTTATTAGGTGCCTTATTGTTGCCTCTGACATGCCCGTAGCTTGTGCGGCTTCCCGTATGGTCTGACTTTCCATAGAATATTCACCCTCCTTTTTTTATAAAATAGCCTTCTTCGATAATGAAGTCAATGGGGTTTGAAAAACAAATGCTATCAGTACGTACTTAGTTATTAAAATAGCTGATGATTCACAAAGGATTTTTAGACAATTCATAGTATTAAAGTTTATTGATTAGACTTTATAGGGAAATTTTGTTAAAGTAATTTGACAAGCTTTGTATAGTTCAAAGTATTAATCAAAACTCTACCTTATCTTATATTTTTTTTAATGAATCGGCAATTTGTATATTTAAACCATTGGATAATATAAAGATAAATAAATTAACTTAGGGTTTTCACCCCCTATACACCTTAAATAAAGGAGGATTTCATCATGAACTCTAAAAAATGGATTACGCTTTTTATTATACTTTTTATTCCTCTTGCTTTTTTTACTG
The DNA here is from genome assembly GCA_012517635.1 of Candidatus Atribacter alterifermentans. GTDB lineage: Bacteria > Atribacterota > Atribacteria > Atribacterales > Atribacteraceae > Atribacter > Atribacter alterifermentans. The sequence goes on along the minus strand of JAAYUP010000208.1, from coordinate 2,441 downwards.
GTTGTTGCCTAAATCAACCCTTTCCACCAAACTCCGATACTCAAATTGATATACGTGGAACTATTCTGAATATTAATCCTGCTCAAGTTAATTTTACCATTTTAGGGACAATATATGTGGAAGGGTCTCTTTATGAAGATACTTTTTACGATAAAGCTTATATATCAATTACCCCTTCAACCCTTATTTTTAAAATTGACAATCGATTTTCTTCTAATAGTCAATTCATTCCTATTCCTTTTAGTGAACTTCAAACTGGGATGATGGTTGAAGTGGCATTCACTGGGCCGGTTTTAGAATCCTATCCGGTTCAAGCTACTGCAAAAAAAATCGTAATACTTGATACTTTCGCTCAGTAAATGCTTTAATTTTCAACATTTTAGGATTATGTTATACCCCTTCATGCTTATTTAAAACCGAAAGGCATTCAAAACTCCAGTTAAAAAAATGAATATACTCTTCAGGCAGGAAAGCATTAAACAAAATGATCATTTTTTATTCCTATTTATTTATTACTGATCTTGGTTGGAATTCGTAAAACATTCATTTTTATCAAACTTAATAATTTCTTGCGGGCATGATAAATCAAGCCCCTACAAAAGATTTTTAAAAAAGGCGTCATCCTGAGCCCTCGCTTTTCGAGGGCGTGAGGATCTCAGCTTTTTCTCCCCCTCGCAACTTCTCCCTCCTCGGCTTTTAAAAATCCCCTCTCCCCCTTACCCCCCATCTCCCCTTCGGTCTTTTCGCTCCTCATCGGCTTTTTTTCGCCTATTTCCCCCTGACTTCCTCGTTTTTTTATCCTCATCAGATGCTTTAAAAGAATATTGGGCTCTTATTTGTTTTATTAAAAAGTGAAATAATAGAAAGAAAAATATTAATAAGGAGAAATTAAAATGGAAACCTCTCAAATTGGGAATTCAATGAAGATTATTACAAGTATCACCTATTTGCTCATGGTTGTTGTCAATGCTTTGGCCAATATTCTGCCCATCAATGGAGTGAATACCGGTCAGGTCTCCGATTCCTATCCAAATCTTTTTGCTCCGGCAGGTCTCACCTTTTCAATCTGGGGTTTGATTTACCTCTTATTAGCACTCTATACGCTGTATCAAATTGGTTTATTCCAAGGTGATAAAAAGTCCGTCAAATTTGAATTACTGCTTAAAGTAAATATATTATTCTCAATTTCTTCAATTGCCAATGTCTTATGGATTTTTTCCTGGCATTATTTTATGATTCCGCTTTCTATACTCCTGATTGTGGTTCTTCTCACTTGCCTTATCAAAATTAACCAGCTGACTAGTCAAGAACAACTTACCTCAAAAGAAAAGCTTATAATCCAACTTCCTTTTAGCGTTTATTTTGGTTGGATTACCGTAGCAACTATTGCCAATGCAACAACTCTTTTTGTTCATTTCGGTTGGAAAGGATTTGGGATATCAGAGTCAATTTGGGCAGTTCTGGTTCTTATTATCGGTACGCTGATTGGATCGATTACCTTACTCAAGAATAAAGATATCGCCTATGGTCTCGTTTTGATTTGAGCTTATTTGGGAATATACATTAAGCATTCATCATCAATCGGATTTGCTAGCCAATATCCGGTAGTTGTGTACACCGTTATTGCCTGCATTGCAATTTTTATAATTACTATAGCTTATATGCAATTTTCTAAAAAGAAAATGTAAAATCGCCACTTCTAATAAAAAACGTTTACTAAGTTTCTTTAAAAAACAATCGTTGCAGTTCACCAAATAGCAACGCATCACGAATTTCATCTTCAAGGGTATGCTCTTCAATACCCATTTTCCACCAATACCGTTGCTGTTCTTCCGATAGGATGTGTCCAGAACTTCCTAAACGAGGATTCGAATGAAAATAGTCATCGATTTGGGATAAATCAAAAGCAGCCAAAATTCTTTTGACCATTTCTTGCTTAGCTTGATTCGTTTCATCGACCACTCTTTTTAATCGTTGGTATTCTTGATCCAAATCTATTTCATAATCACCGAAAACCGATTGAACTTTTCGATGTGATTCATAATCAGATCGTTTTCTTTGTTCTTCAATCTTCTGAAGTTTTATAAGTGAGGTATTGTGCATTAAAAGAAGATTATAAAGTTTTTCCCCAATGACATAACCCAATGCTTTATCAATTCCATAGCGTTTTTCGATATTTCGAGCTGCTTCCACCCAGAGTTCTGGTTGATTTTCATAGGCAAAAATTGAATACACAATGACTCACCTACTCATTTTTAAAATATATCGTAAATATTTAACCTACTTCAAATGATGACGAATTTGATAAATCCAATTCCGACAATAAATTTTGAGGTTGTCGGAAAGTTATTTTAATTCATCCGAATTATGATTTAACGCTGGTTAATCCAGGGTTTTGAACCTATTTTAATTTCTTTAAATAATTAAAAGATAAAACTGCT
>JAAYUP010000207.1 GCA_012517635.1 Candidatus Atribacter alterifermentans | reverse complement strand
GCAGGCGGCTAAGTTACGAGCTGCTTCAGCGACTGCAATTTGGGCACCCTGATAAGGGTTGAGGTAACAGAATACTGGATTACAATCGGTGGTAACAGCGATTCCCCAGGGAAGATTTTTGACACGGAGGACTACCGTTCCAGTTCCAGGTCGTATTGAGGTATTAATTTGAACCATATGATCGTATTGTTCAAAAACTGAATATCGGGAACAGATGTTAGGAGAACCCATGAGTTGGAGTAGAATTTCATTCCAATTATGAGGGAGAGGAAGGTAATCCCAGTTAGAACGATTTATTGTTTCGAGATAAGCTGGTTTTTCAGCGGGAGGTGTATATACCGGGGGTTTCGTTAATTCCTGAGCAGGAATATCGGCAACGATCTGACCGTTGAACTCAATGGTGATTTTATCTCCATTGACTACCTCTCCAACAATAACCGCTTCCAAACCCCATTTATGAAATATTCGAAGCACGGAATCCTGGTAGCCTTTTTTGACACAAAGAAGCATGCGTTCTTGAGATTCAGACATCATGATTTCCCAAGGTTCCATCGCTTCTTCACGAACCGGAATACGATCAAGATAAATTTTAACTCCACTTTTACCAGCGGCAGCCATTTCACTGGAGGAACAAGTTAAACCAGCGGCACCCATGTCCTTGATTCCCACTAAAAATCCGGTCGCAAGGGCCTCCATAGTTGCTTCAATGAGGCATTTTTCGGTAAAGGGATCGCCAATTTGAACGCTGGGGCGCTTTTCATCCTGGTCGTTGAATTCTTGAGAAGCCAGAATACTGCATCCCCCAATACCATCCCGTCCGGTTCTGTTTCCCGCATAGATAATAAGATTCCCCTCTCCTTTTGCCCAGGATTTTGCCAAATGATCTTGAGGGGCTATTCCAATACTCATCACGTTAACGAGACAGTTCCCTTGGTAGGAAGGATGAAAATAGAGTTCTCCGGCCACAGTTGGAACACCAACGCAATTCCCATAAAAAGCAATTCCATCTACCACGCCTTTAAAAATAAAGTTGGAACGAGCATTATCTAAAGGACCAAAATGAAGAGAATCAAGGCAAGCTATTGGGCGTGCGCCACTCCCAAAAATATCACGGATGATTCCTCCAATACCAGTTGCAGCTCCTTGACGAGGCTCAACCTGAGAAGGATGATTATGACTTTCCATCTTAAATACAACGGCTTGTCCTTGATAGACTATTCCTCCAGCATCTTCACCGAGCAGAACCGGGAATTTTCCTTCCCGAGGGAAGAGTTCAAACCACCGACGAGAATGCGGGTAACCACAGTGTTCTGACCATTCTACAGAAAACATCGCCAGTTCCGTTGGAGTTGGTGGTCTTTTTAAGATTTCAAGTATTTTTTGGTATTCCTCATCGCTGAGCCCTAACTCACGGGCAATCTGGATTTGTTTATTATTTTGCATGGTGCTTTTCCTCCCACCACTGAATAATCGAGAGAAATATTCTTTTTCCGTCCTGAGACCCCAATACTGCTTCTGATGACCTTTCGGGATGAGGCATCATTCCTAAAACATTTTGAGAAGAAGAAATTATCCCAGCAATCGAGTCAATCGATCCATTTGGGTTGGTTGTTTGGTTGATTTGTCCATCAACATCACAATAACGAAAAATGATTTGACGATTTTTTTGAAGATTGGTTAAAGAAGAAAGTGGAACAAAATAATTTCCCTGGTGATGGGCAATAGGAATTGAGATGACTTCTCCTGGATAAAAAAGCCGAGTAAAAGGGGTATCGGTGTTTTCAACTCGCAGGTAAACATAACGACAAATAAAATGTCCGCACTGGTTGGGGAGTAAAGCACCTGGAAGGAGTTGACTCTCGACTAATATTTGAAACCCATTACAGATCCCGACGACTAATCCTCCCTCTTCAATAAAATGACGAATTGATTCCATTACTGGTGAAAAACGGGCAATGGCACCGGTTCGTAAATAATCTCCATAACTAAAACCACCAGGAAGAATAATACACTCACATTCTTTCAGGTCAGGGTTTTCATGCCAGAGCATTTCTGTTTCTTGGTCAAGAACTTTCGAAAGGACGTGTTGGCAATCATAATCGCAATTCGAGCCAGGAAAAACAACTATGCCAAATTTCATTGGAGACTCCTTAGTGAGCAGAGGGTTCGATGGTGAATTGAAATTTTTCAATGACCGGATTGGCCAGCAATTGATCACACATCTCTTCCAAACGTTTTTGAGCAGCTTCCAGACTGCTTGATTCAAGATGAATTTCAAAATATTTTCCAGTTTTCACTTCTTCAGTTTCCTGATATCCCAGGGAATGAAGTGCGCTTTTAATTGTAACTCCTTGCGGATCAAATACCCCTGGTTTTAAAGTTATGATAATTTTCCCTCTGAACTTCATGATAGCCTCCTTCATCGTTTAATTTTCATTTTTCATAATAGGGATTTACCTCTCGAAGGATATTCATAATGACGTCAGCAATTTGATGGATTTGACCCTCAGAGAAAGTATGAAGACGGATTACAATTGAAACGGTAATAAAATCCAGGTCTTTCCCCACTCGAGAGTAAGCGACGGTATGAAGCCTTTCCTCTCGTAATCTTTTATCAAAATGATCACAAATATTATCGGCTTTTTTATAAAGGGAAGGCCAATTCTTAACGTCTTCGTCGGCAAAAACAAATCCAATCTCGGCAGTTTCTTCTCGCCCTCGGATTAAAGCAAAGTCTCCGAATTCATAATGATCTTCAATATAACGACGAAACTCTTTGGCTTTGGTGAGTTGAATAGAAAACACCTCTTTTCAGAGGTATTATACCCTTTTTTCTCTTCCTTACCAGAGGATTATGAATAACGAATACTCATTTATGATCAGAATGACGACTGGGTAGATGAGATTCTTATGTCGCTGCGTTCCTCGCAATGACGGAATTAAATTGTGAGGGCTTGATTTGTCAAGCCCTCACAATTTAATTTTTAATGGATCGACATGCGCCATGGCATGTCGAATTTGAATTTTCATCCCCAACTGGTACCACGAAAGCGGTACCAGGGTCTCTCCTATTTTTTAACAATCAGGAGAGCGGATGTTTTTTAAAAGTTTTACTCGTTTAAACGGCCAGCTCGAAAGGCAGTGAGATAATTCATGCAGTATTCATCGCGACCCATCAAGGCTTCACTGGCAAAAAGAATGCCCATGAGCTTGTCATCCAGAGGATCAATAATGGCGGCGTGAAGGCCAAACCCTATACTCAAAGCTAAAAAGGACCGATTAATGAGTCGACGATTGGGCATTCCAAAGGAAATATTACTGAGACCACAGATGGTTCTTACTCCGGGGTAAGTTTGTGGAATGGCCTGGAGGCTTTCTAAAAACAATCTCCCCTGGTTTTGATCGGTGCCGATGGGCACGACTAATGGGTCGATAAAAAGATGTTCTCGAGGAATAGAATATTCATCAACAGCTTTGACTAAAATATCCACTAATTTCATTCGTTCTTCAACCGATTGAGGTATTCCTCCCTCGCCCATTGCCAATCCAACAACCAGAGCATTATATTTCTTCACAATTGGTAATAAGGCTTTGATACGATTGTCCTCGGCCGTAAATGAATTAATCATAATTTCTTTCTTATTATAGACAGTAAGTGCTGCTTCAAGAGCTTGATCATTGGCAGAATCTAAGCAAAGAGGAATTTCAATTTCATTTTGGATAGACTCGACCAACCATTTCAGATCAGTCACTTCTTTGGTTGCTTCGGTCCCAGCATTGACATCAATGAAAGCAGCTCCAGCTTTTTCTTGTTTTTGAGCTTCATGAACAAAGAATTCTCGATCTTTTTTCTCCAGTGCTTCCCGGATGGCTTTCCGAGTCGCGTTGATTCGTTCGGCGACTATGATCATAACTCCACCTCCTCTTTGAAAAGGGTTACGTTGAGTTTATCACTTAATAGTTTTGCTAAGTAAAACGATCCGGCTACCACTAAAGGTAAGTTGAAGTCATTGGCATATTGAAGAGCTTTTTCCCAAGCTTGGTAGGGATCGTTGATCACTTCATAATAAGGAATAGAAGGTGCAAAAAAATGAGCAATATCGGCCGGAAGGGCGGCTTTCGGGTTAAAAGGTGTGGTTAAGATTACTCGGGATTCCATTTGAGAGAGTTCTTCAACAATTCCTGGAAAGTCCTTGCCATTTAGAAAACCTAAAAGAAAGACGGCTTTTCTTATTCCCAAATAGTCTTGCAAGGTGTGACACAAAGTAGCAAAAGATGCCTGATTGTGAGCAACATCAAATACCGTCAAGGGTGATGAACCTATAACTTGAATTCGTCCCGGCCAAATCGCTTCATTGAGAAGATTTTGGAGTTGTTGATTGGAAGGTAAATACCCTAAATGTTCAGCGCTGAGCAAAGCAGTGAGGAAATTTTCAATCTGTTGATCACCCAAGAGTGGTAAAGAAAAAACACCTTTTCGGTCAGATTTTGAAAACAGCTCAAAAATTGATCCTTTTGGGCTCCGGTTGAGAATTCGGTATGAGTAATAATCTTCAAGAGGAAATACTGGAACCCGAAGGTTTTCGGCAATTTGCATGATAGTGGTCTTCGCTGGTTTTATTTCCTGCAATCCTAAAATCAGAGGAATAGAGGGGCGAAGAATGCCGGCTTTTTCTTGAGCAATTTGTGGAATGGTTTCACCTAAAATTTCGGTATGGTCATAACTTATCGGAGTGATAATGGTGAGGATTGGATCAGCCACATTAGTTGCATCCAAGCGACCTCCGAGACCAACCTCCATGATGGAGTAATCAGCTTTTCTTTTTTTAAAGTATTGAAAAGCCAGAGCAACTGAAACTTCGAAATAAGTAGGCTTACCATATGGAGAGTATTTTTCCATGTGGTCGATAACTGGGAAGATTTCGGTCACTAATTCAGCAAGCTCTTCAGGTTGAATCATCTCTCCATTAAAACGTAAGCGTTCCCGAAAAGTGAGAAGGTGTGGCTTAACATATAAGCCGCATTTCTTCTGCTGAGTGGCTAAAATACGTTCCAAATAATAACAGGTACTTCCCTTCCCTTTGGTACCAGCAACCAATATCACTGGTGAATGGGTATCTGGTCTCTTCAGCAGTTTCATGAATTCTCTCATCCGATCAAGTTTGAGGTCGGTGTAAGAAAAATTAGTTTTTTCATAATTAATTAATGAATAGAGAGCTTGAATGCTTTCTTGGAAGTTCATGCAAAGAGCCTCCGTCAATATTCTTCTGGCATTTTCTGGAGTTGCTGATAAGTGAAAACCGGACCATCTTTACAGACGTAATAGGGTCCGATATTACACCGACCACACTTTCCCAATCCACATTTCATTCTCATTTCTAGTGTTGTAATAATATCTTGAGGTTGAAAGCTCATTTCCAATAAGGCCTTAATGGTAAATTTAATCATAATAGGAGGACCACAAATGATGGATTTCCATTCTAATGGATTGACTTGGATGTTTTCCTTAAGAACATTGGGGACCAAACCAACCGTACCCTTCCATTGTTCATCTCCTCGGTCAACAGTGAGCAAAAAGGTTATATCTTCTCGGGTTTTCCATTTTTCCAATTCCCATTTAAATACCAGGTCTTGTGGTGAACGTGCACCATAAAGAATAGTAACTTTTTTAAATTGATTTCGATTTTCGGCATCGAAAACATAGTTTATTAAAGAGCGAAGCGGTGCTAATCCAATCCCCCCAGCAATGAAAAGCAGGTTTTGTCCAATTAAATTAGAAATAGGAAAGGTATTTCCGTAAGGACCGCGGATTCCCAAACGATCATTGGGGTTCAGGCGATGGATAGCAGAGGTTACCAAACCAGCTCTTTTAATGCTAAATTCCAGAATCCCTTTTTGAGTTGGGGAGGAAGTAATGGAAATGGGTGCTTCTCCTATCCCTGGTACAAAAAGTTCAGCAAATTGACCGGGAAGATGAGAAAAAATTTCACCTTCTAAATCGAGACGAAATGTCTTGATATCGGAAGTCTCCGGGATGATTTCCATGATTCGATAGAGGTGGGGAAGATAAATGTTTCTATTTTTCTGTTCGATTGCCAATTTTTTTTACCATCCTTTCAACAACCTCCCGAATGTTCCAATTTACTGGACAAATTTCAATACATTTTCCACATCCTACACATCCATAACGTCCTTCTTCCCGAAGAGGAAAATAGGAAAATTTATGGAGAACTCTCTGTCGGACTCTTTCTTTGAAAGTAGGTCGGGGGTTGTGTCCTGAGGCATGAAGGGTGAACTTGGGAAACATACATGAATCCCAAGATTTGAGTTGAAAACCTTTTAAGCGTCCCTCGGTACTCATATCAAAACACTGACAGGTTGGACACAAATACGTGCAGGCACCACAATTTAAACATTTCCAACTCAAATCTTCCCATTCTTGGTCTTCAAAAAGATTATAAAGTTCCTGGGGAACTTCTTTAGGAAGCATCTCTTGATTCGTTTTTTCTTCCATTTGTTTTTTTAAAGCTTCTATTTCTTCTCTCTCAGCCTTATTTAAGGGAGTTCCTTTTTCAGTGATATCAAATTGTTCTGGTTGATTGGTTTCGAAGTAATATTCATCATGAAAAGGAAGAATAAAAAGAGCATCGGGATGCGACCAATAGGGATTGCCACCTACTAAATGGCAAAAACAGGTTGGTTCAGGATTTACACATCCTATAATGATCATCTTTAATCCTTGTCGCCGAACTGCATATCCGGTTTCAATTTCTGATGGTTGAAGAAAAACCCGATCGAGAACTTCAAATATGGCCCGGATTTCACAGGGAAGAGCCATTAGAAATCGAGGCGAAACCGTTGGCTGGATATCCTCTATCTTCCATTGTTGATTTTCCCAATGATAATGAAAAAGCTTGTCCCAAGGAGGGAAAAGGGCTTCCTTGATATTTTTTATTTCTTTTGATTGATCGAATAATAACTCGGGTTGGTGATGAGCCACTTTTTCGGTGACCAAAATGTTTTTTTGATGGGTTTTTAACCACTGAATGAGGTCATTTTTGTTTATTTTACCTGATTTCAAAGCCATCACCTCATTTGATAAAGTCTCCGGGGTCGTTCTCCCGGTAAGTGAGCAAAGGAGCAGTGCTCTCTTGATCAGTTCCGGCCTCAAATTGAAATTGTTCACGGATAATTGCCTCAACTTTCAGCGGAAGCTGGGCAATAGGAATGGAGACCGGACAAGCTCTTTCACAGGCACCGCATTCAACACAACGTCCAGCCATATGCATAGTCCGAGCTAAATGGAAAAGAAAATTATCCGAAGGTGTTGGAGCTGGGCTTATCCACTGGGGTTGAGTGCTATCGGTAAAACATTCTTGACAGTAACAGAGAGGACAAGAATTCCGACAGGCATAACATCGTATACATTTCGTCATTTCTTGCAACCATCGATCCCATCGCTCTTCTGGGGAAAGGGCATCGATTTGACATAAGTAATCTTTTTGATAGGTTTGGTATGGACTCATAGTTTGGGGTTCACCAATAAGCTCATCATAAATAAGAGGATTAGGGTAACGGCAGCGAAGACAGGTTTCCTCAAGAAGCAGCCCAGGGTCAATTTGTTTCCCTCGAAAGAACCAACCTGCTTCTTTCCATTGAAAATCTTCTGGTAAAGCCTGAGGAAATTGCTTTTGAAGTTTTTCTCGATTGACTAAACCTGGACAGGGTAATCCGATTAAATAAAGCCGTTCCCTTTTGATTTGATCCTCTTTTAAGAGAACCTGAACAGCCCGGGAATCACAACCTTTGACCATTAAAGCGATTTTATGCTGGGTATTCTTATAATATTTCAAATAACGGGCTAAGTTATGTCCACAAAAGGGATTCCAAACCAAAGCGTCAGCTTGGTCTTCTTGATTTATTACAATGGGTTTCGTACGAAAGGGTAATTGGGCGGAGCCATAGCCGATTACTAAATCGATCACTTTTTCCCGGAGTAGTTTTTTTGTTAAATCTATGATGATGTTTTCAAACATCGATTGCAAACTCCTTTACTAATTTTCCAGAGGGGCCAAGGCGCTTGACAGCATTGACGACCTCGGTGACCACCTCAGAGAATTTTTGTCCTTCAGAAGCTGAAACCCATGAAAAATGAATCCGATCAGCTTCCACTCCCGCCCAGACCAGCAGTTCCTTAAGGATATAAAATTTACGACGGGCATAGTAATTCCCACTGATGTAATGACAATCACCAGGATGACAACCAGAAACCAGAACACCATCGGCTCCTTCCCGAAGTGCTTTAAAAATGTAGAGAGGATTAATAGCTCCGGAACAGGGAACACGAATCACCCGAATATTGGGAGGATATTGCATTCGACTCACCCCAGCTAAATCGGCCCCAGCATAGCTACACCAATGACAAAGAAAAGCAACAATTTTTGGTTCCCAAGAGGATTCAATCATAATAAGTATTCCACCTCAGATATAAGCTGTTCAGGAGCAAATCCCTGAACTTTGATAGCAGTACTTTTGCAGGTTGCACTACATAGACCACATCCCTTACAAAGAGCGGCATTGACCTCAGCTATCTTCTTTTCTTGATTAATTTTTACAGCTTTATAGGCACAGACTTTCTCACAATCACCACAGGCAGTACAGCGTTCTTTTAATACATAAGCAATTTGGGCTTCCGATTGAATTTGATCTTTGCTTAAAATATTCATCGCTCGGGCTACACAAGCTTTAGCCTGCAACATACTTTCCAGAGCAGATTTTGGACCATGAGCCAAACCACAAACATAGACACCATCAGTGGCAAAATCTACCGGTCGCAGCTTAACATGAGCTTCCAAGAAAAATCCATCTTGGTTCAGAGGCACTTTTAACATTTTACCGATGGTCGCGTTGTGTTCAGGCGGAACAATCCCGACACTGAGAACCACCAAACTTGCTGGAATTGTTACACTTTCTTGAAACACAGCACTATTGACTTTGACGTGGAGAACAGAACCTTGCTGAATCACTTCGGGGGGGTCATCATCCTCAAAGCGAATAAAAACCACCCCTCGGTTTCGTGCTTCTCGATAGTATTTTTCCTGAAGACCGTAACTTCTCAAATCTCGATAGAGGATGTACACTTCGGTGTCTGGACTCTTTTCTTTTATGGTTAAGGCATTTTTAATTGCGGTGCCACAACATATTTTGCTACACCAGGGATGTTCATCGCTCCGAGAACCGACGCACTGGATCATTACTACTGAAACGACCGGAGGAAAATGACCCTGTTCGAGTCGTTTTTCTAACTCGGTTTGTGTAAGAACTTGACGATCTTGTTGATAGAGAAATTCATGCGGTTGATATTGATGAGCACCGGTAGCGACAATAACGCCGCCATGCTTTATTGGAATTTCAACGCCAGCTTGCACAATTGTACTTTCAAAATTACCCACGAATCCATTGACCTCTTGAACCTTGGCATTGAGGTAAACCTCTATATTGGGATGATTGATGATCTGGGCTTTGATCGAATTAAAGATGTCAATGAGAGGGGCTCCCTCTAAATTGGTTTTTTTATGGTAGCCGCGCAAGTTTCCACCTAATTCTGATTCTTTTTCCACCAAAAAAACTTTTAAACCCTGAAGAGCAGCTTCAAGAGCAGCGGTCATACCACTGAGGCCTCCTCCAAGAACCAGGAGAGATTTCTCTAATGGGAGAAGCATGGGGGTAAGTGGTTCCAATAGCGATGCTTTAGCAACTGCCATGGAAACTAAATCCCGTGATTTATCGGTGGCATCATCAGGAGATTGTTGGTGAACCCAGGAACATTGGTCTCGGATATTGGCCATTTCAAAGAGATAGGGATTAAGTCCGGCTTCTTTGAGTGTTTCCCGGAAAAGCGGTTCGTGAGTTCGGGGTGAGCAGGAGGCAACGATAATCCGGTTAAGGTTGAGTTCTAAAATCTTTTCTTTTATTCGCTCTTGGGTATCTTGGGAACAGGTATAGAGATTTTCCTCAGCATAGACCACACCAGGGAGGCTTTTTGCCCATTCAACTACTTTCGGGACTTCCACCACTCCACCGATATTGATTCCGCAGCGACAAATGAAAACTCCAATTCGAAGCGGTTGGTTGGAAACGTCTCGTTGCTGGGGATAGGCTTTTTCTTTTACCTGGGTAAAGCGGGCGGGATGAAGAAATCCGGCAACCTCACAACTGGCTGCACTCGCTTCCATTACTGTATCGGGAATATCTTTCGGACCAGCTAAAGTGCCGCAAACCCAAATCCCTTGGCGAGTAGTTTGAATGGGATTGGTGGGATCAGTTGAAAGAAAGCCTTCTGGGCTTATCGAAAGTCCTAATTTTTCCAACTGAGCTAATTTCTCTGGCTCAACTTGAAGTCCGACCGAGAGAATCAAGAGTTCGAAATTTTCTTTCTGGAAGTTCCCTTGATTGTCAACAAAAGCAACTTCGAGGTTTCCGTTATCTAATTCCTTGACCCGATCAACTTTTCCTCGAATGAATCGAATTCCTTCCTGTTTTGCACGCTGGTAATATTTTTCAAAATCTTTTCCATAGGCTCGCATATCAATCATAAAGACTGTCGCCGAAAATTCTTCAGAAGAACTTGCCGAGGTCAAGTTTTGGTTAGCAGTTCCCATACCATTGGATAAGTCGGTTCCACAACTGCAGCCAGCTTCAACTGGTTGCTCTTCATGATGTTCTATAGCCAAATGTTCTTTGGCAACTAAAGCTTCTTTAATGGCGTACATACAGCAAACCGAGGAGCAATAGGATTTTCCTCTTTCTGGATCCCTTGAGCCAATACATTGGATAAAAGCGATTTTTTGAGGAGTTTTTCGATCTGATGGGCGTTGGACTTTGCCCGAGAATGGTCCGGAAGCATTGAGTATTCTTTCAAAATCCAAACTGGTGATAACATTGGGAAACTTCCGATAACCAAGTTCCCGATATTTTTCGGTGGGATTAAAGGTTTCAGCTCCTGAGGAAAAAATAATAGCACCAACCTCTATTTTTTCCCTCGTGTCTTTCATGGTATGGTCAATAGCGTTTCGTTGACAGGCAAAAACACATTGCATACATTCGGAACACCCGCCACAAGAAAGACACCGGGAGGCTTCTTCGAGAACTTCTTTTTCGGTATATCCTAATTCAACTTCACAAAAATCGTTGATTCGTTCCAAAACCGGCACTTTTGCCAGGCGAGCCCGATTTTTATGGATGGTATTCCAGGGAATGCAAAGAGGTGCTGGGTGCCGCCGTTCAACTGAAAACTCCTTGCCAGTAAACTTCGCATCGATTGCTTGAGCAGCTCTTTTGCCATGGGCAATTGATTCAACCAGAGTAGAAGGTCCCATCACCAAATCACCGCCGGCATACACACCTTGACGAGATGTTTCCAGTTTTTCATTGGTTTTAATGGTTCCTCGTCGAGTTCTTTCCAGACCTTCGTCGGGAATGTCGACTTCCTGTCCGAT